>JACMMA010000847.1 GCA_014379275.1 Armatimonadota bacterium
GGACGACCCGGCGTTTTACCGCTATCACCGCGCCGAGTGCGACGACCATCTGCGGACGATGCGGGAGTGCGACGCCGTCATCACAGCCACCGAGTTTCTGGCGAGCGAAGCGCGGATCGCTCTCGCGGGTCAACCCGACAAGCCGGTCTATTGTCTGCGCAACTTCCTGAACGCCGAAATGGTCGTCCTCGCGGACGCCGCGTACGCACTGCGCGCCCGCCGCCTCGCCACGAATCCGGCGGCGAAAACGCTCGCGTATCTTTCCGGTTCTCCGACCCATGATGCGGACTTCGCCGAGATCGCCCCGATACTCGCCCGCGTGATGGCGAAGCACGAAGAAACACGCCTTCTGCTCGTCGGCACTGTAACGCTCCCTGCCATCCTCGAACCGTTCGCGAACGCCGGGCGGGTGCGCCGCCATCCGTTCGTGCCGTGGCGGGATCTGTTCGCTCTGACCGCGCAAGCCGACATGACTCTCGCCCCGCTCGACGCCTCGCGCCTGTTCAACCACGCCAAATCCGAAATCAAGGCGTTGGAAGCAGGGTCAATCGGCGTGCCGACCGTCGCCACCCGTACCGAAGGCGCGAACGAAGTGAGTATCGGGATTCCCTGCCGAACGGCGACCGACTGGGAAACCGCGCTGACACGACTGATCGAAGGCGACGCGCAAAGCACGGGGAACGCCGCGCGGGAATGGGTGCGCGAGCACGGCACTGTCACCGCGCACCGGGAACGGGTCGCCTCCGTGTTCGCGGAAATCGCCGCCCGAAAAAGCCACTCTGCCAAAGCCGCCGCTACGGTGACACGACCCTGGCGCGAACGCCTCACCGAACAGTTGCGCGGCGCCGAAGCCGCGTGGTTCGCCCGGAAGATGAAACTCGAACGGCACTGGCGGCTTTTGGAAGGCGAGTTGAAAAAAGGGGGGCGGTGATGGAGGCACGGTCGGCTTCATCGGTTAGTTTCGTCGGCTTAGCCGGTGGGTCCGTCGGTTTCATCGACGAAACCAACCGACGGACGAGACGCTGCGAGCGTATCTTCGTGTCCCCGAAATTCGCCGCAATCCGGTATAATACGCTCATGAAACGAACCACCCTTTTCGCCGCCACTGTTGCCGCCGTCTGTGCCGTGACCATCTCCGCACCCGCGTTTGCGCAGGGTTCCGCGTTCCCCGATGTCCCGGCGAATCACTGGGCGGCATCGAGCGTCAGCGCGCTCGTTAAAGCCGGGATCGTCAACGGTTATGGCGCGTCCCCGCTCGCGATCGGGGCGCCGGACAAGAAAAAGCCTGCATACGATGGTAACAAGCCGGTGACGCGGTACGAACTCGCGGTCACTCTGTACCGGTTTGTGCAACATATGGACAAAGTCGCCAAACAGCCGAAAAGCAAAACCGGCGCGATGGTGACCCCGAAGACCGGCGCGGATGCGGTGAAGCAACTGGTCGCCCGCGGTTACCTTCCGGCAAACTCGCCGTTCGTGAAGAACGCGACGGCGGCGGGTGGCATCAAACCAGTTACCGCGGATGAGTTCGCCAGAGCACTCGGTGACGTTCTGACCAAGGTTCAGGAAACTCGCACCCCGGTCAGCAAAGACTCCGGCTTGGATATCGAGCGTCCGGGCGGCGACACGCACACGCATTAGTAGGTTTGTTTTCTTTTTTGTCCTCCCGGACGGGGCCAACGCATCGTTGGATCGTTGTACCTGCGGTGCTGGGCCTACGTTAGGTGTTCCGCATTCCGTGTTAGCCCTTGCTGTTTTCCCGCGAGTCCGCCGGGTCCGGTTATATCGGGAGAGCGTAGTGGAGGGAGAGCGGGGGGGGCGGGGGGGGAGCGGGCAAGAGCGCCC
>JACMMA010000848.1 GCA_014379275.1 Armatimonadota bacterium
CACCCACACTATACCCACATTATGCTGACTTCTCACATAAAGTTCACATAAAAAATTTACGAAAGATACGCTTCTTTATCAAGGTATAATAAATGCCTATGTCGCTTGCGCTTGATCTTGTTCCGTCCGCGTCCGTGGAGGTCCGTAATGTGGACCTCGCGTATACGCGCAAGGCGCGCGGTACCGCGCCGCTGTCGCGGTTCGCGGTGCAGGACGACGGTGCCACCTTCGCCAGCGTTCCGGACGAAATGGAAGTGCGGTCCTCTCACCTCGTGCGCTTCTCTCCGACCGGAAAACCGGCGACATTACAAACGTACAGCGTCGAAACCCTGCGCAAGGTCGAGATCGCAACCACCGGCGAAACGTTCATCGGTTCCACCGACGACGACCTGTATGTTTTCAAGGACAGCAAGAAGTCACGATTCCTTTCCGACCGCCGCGCCGACTACACTGACATCGCCCTTTCCGAAAGCGGTAGCCGCTTCGGCACCGTCTTTTGCGACATGCTCGCCGCGCATCATACCGTCGCGCTCGGCGATCAGACCGGGCGGACGTTATGGACGAAAGATTTGCCTTTCGCGGCGTCCACCGTCGCGGTTTCGCGTGACGGCTCGGTGATCGCGGTCGGGGGAGAGGACGGCGACCTGTGGCTCCTCGATAACGCCCGCAACACGGTTCTCAAGCACCGACAGGAAGCCGCGATGCAAGCCGTGGCGGTCGCCGGGGCGAATCGGGTCGTCTTCGCGAGTGGCGGCGGAACCGGCTTGATAAACGCCGACGGGCAACTGCTCTGGTTCACGGAAATCACCGGCGAGCCGGTCGCAGTCGCGACCGACGCCGGGGCACGTACCGTCGGTCTGCTGGCGCAGACCGACACGAACGCCGGACGGCTTGTGCTCGTATCCGGCGAGAACGGTCTTCCAGTCTGGGAGATCGACTACGAGGACTCGCGCCCGACCGGGCTGTCCATGTCGGCGAACGGCGAGTTCGTCGGCGTTTCCCTGCGTGACGGGACGATCTGCGTTTACAAACTGTTTTACGGCGACCGCCTGGCGGCGGCGGACGGTGAGGCGGTGCTTGCCGAGGCGCGGGCGGCCCGCTCCGGCGACGGCAGTCTGCTTCAAGCGGTCGCGCTGTTACAAGCCCGACTCGTTTCCGTGCCGAGCGACTTCCGCGCCTGCGACCTGCTCCAGGAAACGTTACGCGATGCTAAAGAGCAGGCTCTCGCCCTGTCCGCGAACGCCGAGGAGATCGGCGATTTCTTGAGCGCGGACGAGCGGCTGGCGGAAATACAGACCGTGCTTCCGGGTGACGCGGATCTATTCCGAACCCGGCAGTCGCTCCGTCAGCGGTGGAATACGCTGGAACGGACTCTGGGCGAAAAATCGCTCGCGGTCGGCGACGCCGCCGCCGCCGAGGCGCACCTGCTTTACGCGATCGTTGCCGACCCGCTCGATTCCGCGTCGCGGGAAAGGCTGGCCGACGCCCGGTTCGCCGCCGCGACCGCCGCGACCGCGGACGGCAGAAAGCGGATGGCGCAGGGCGCATGGGCGGATTCGGTCGCGGCGTTTACGGAAGCACAGAAACGCGGCGCGTCCGGTCCCGAGATCACGCAACTCCTCAAACAAGCCCGTGTCGGCGAGGCGATGGCGCTCGGCAACGCGCTCTACAACGACCGCCAGTACGCCCCCGCTCTGTTCCAGTTCAAAAAAGTACTGCGCCTCGACCCCGACCATGCCGAAGCGAAGCAGCGCATCGCCTACGCGCAAAACTTCCTGCAAGACGCCGGGCAAATCACCGAACGGTTCACCCGGTTGGAGTAGCCACGGACATTAAAGTGTTCCGGCGGGAGCCGAAGGCTCCCGCCGGAACACTTTAATGTCCGCTTACAATCGAAGCAATGTAATAAATCTGTCCCTCGTGGTAAGACATGTTCCAGTAAGGGTAAGCGACGAGGTGCGCTTTCGACATGACCCCGAAGGCGGTCTCGATTTCCACACACATCTCTTCATCCGGGACGGATTCGACCACGCCAACAAGGCGTTGCGTGTTCTCGACGAGTAATTTTTCCACCGCTCCCAGACCTTGCGAAGCGAGTCCGCTCCTCACAAGAAGATACTCGTCGTAGGGCGGCGCGGACCACTTCGCTGTTTCAACCACATCCGCCGTGTAGCCATTGCTGAGCGCACATTCCGCGACCAGATCGATCGCCGTGCGGGCGGTGCCGCCCGGGCTCCAATCGCGCTTACCTTCGGGGAGAGTGAGGAAGGCGGCGAGTAAGTCTTTCGCGCCGTTCCGGATCGAGGTCGCGAGAAAATCCTGTTGTGTAATTGGCATGGTTTGGTTTCCTTGGTGGTCGTTGTGCGTACGGTGTTGATATTTTGCTTCTAATGATGTGGAATCTCACATTTTGAGCGGGCGAGCATAGAAGAGGTAGTCTGTGTCAACGGTCTCCCCGCCCATTTGGTCTACTAATAGTGCCACCTGCCCGCGGTGGTAGGGCGCGTGGCCAAGTAGTTGCAGGATCTGCCCTTCGATGTACCAACTCACCCGGTGCTCGCCGAACGCCAGTTCGAATTCTCGCGATAGTCCGGTATCATCGAGGCCGGCGAGATAAGCGGTCCAACGGGCTTCCATAGCGGCGAAGCGCGGGCGCAATGACGGAAGGTTCGCCGTTGTTTCGCAAAATTCGCCCTGAGCCTTTTCACCGCCGTCCATGAGATGTAACCAATATTCCCGGCAAAAAGCCAGGTGAGCGGCGAGTGTCACCGCCTGTCGGAATCGGGC
>JACMMA010000849.1 GCA_014379275.1 Armatimonadota bacterium
GCGAACTTCCTGGCGTCGGGGCACATGACCCTGTACGGCACGCCCGAAACGGCGACCATGATGCTCGACAACATGGCGAAAGGGTTCGGACTGCGGTCCATGGTCGAGGGCTTCGTCAATGGGTCGGGCGGGAACGGAGCAACGGCGATCCCAGCGGCGAACGGCGCGGCGGGAACGGTGGAACTGGTCCCGTCCACGAACGGCAATGGCACCCACGCGTCGGGCGACGCCGTCGGGGCGTTGCTCAGTCAGGTCGGCGGCTTATTGCAACCGGCGATCACGCGCCTGACGAACGGCACGCCGAGTAGCAAGCCCGCGCCATCGGCGGACGAGGTCGCGCGGCGGCTCGCGGACGATCCGGCACTGCTCGCCGCCCTGCGAAACGCGCTGGCGACCGCACAGACGGAGGAGGCAGACGAAGAAGCGGACGAAGCGGAGCAGAAAGTGCTGGCTGTGCGTCGGTAACCACGGTGCGTCGCCTGATATGTCCGGTGTCAGGCGACGCAAAATTTCTGGGAAGCGATACATCAGATGGCATTTCCCTTTAGCGTAGCCCTGACGAACGGCGATACCTTACAGGGGCGGGAAGGCAAGATGTTCCGGGATGCCAGCGGTTGCCGGAACCAAGTCCCGCCGCAAGATAGCCATGTCACCCATCGAAGCCATTCATACCGCCGCGCGACATTACTGTCAGGAACAAAGGCTCCACTGGCATCGGCGATACGACGACTTGAACCGGCGATTCTATGAGGGAGGCGACAGACCGATCACGGCGGAAAAGAACGCTATTGTTCCGCGCTACCTCGTACTGGAGGCGATCAAGCCCGAAGTGGAGCGCATGGCACCGGACGACCTGCGGTCGGTCGAGGAAGCCGTGGAGTGGCTACTCCTGGTGGGAGGGTTAGCACAGAGCACGTCCACGTCGTCCCAGACTTACCGGGAAGAAACCGCTATCCTGGCGATGCGAGAGGAGCGGGCAAACTTCGCGCGATTTGTGCTCGCTTTCGCGGCGCAACCACGGGAGGTAGAACCGTTGCCGTACTGCCGTACCCTTTCCCGTGGCGAGAGTAATACCCTCTGGTCGGCGGTCAACGCGCGTTGGGGCACGACCCGGGGCGGGTACTGGTACCCGATTTCGGGAACGCCGCCGTCGGGCATACTTGTGTTCGGCGAGTACGCGGTCGAGAACGAGTTGGGCGAGGAACGGCTTCAGCGTATCCTATCGGAAGTCGGGGCGGGGCGGGTGTTCGAACTAAACGACATGCCCGGCGAGGTAGCGGAGTGCGAAGTAGATCCGATATTCGTGGGCGAACTGCACGGACTCGCCGAAACCTACTGGACGCCTCCCGATCTAAGTTGGCTCCTCTACGCCTCGCACGACGCGACCCTCGCCGTCGCGGGCGAACGACTGGTCGAGGCGTTCCAGTCCGCGTGGCCTGAATACAGAGCGCACCTGTATCCGTGGCCGTTCAGCGAATCGTTACCTCTCGCTCCCCAAGGCGGATGATTATAGTTTTCAAAGGTGCCTGCTAACCAGACGGAATATCGCGCATCGCCTGGATTATGAACTGTCGGCGCATTTCGTAGTAGGGATGATCCAGAGGGAAGCGGTCGTGCTCGTCCGTTAGAAAACCTAGGGGGGCAAGCGTGGTTGTGGCGTAGACGTTCAAGAAGTCTTGAAGGGCACAGAACAGGTCTTCCTTTCTGTCCTCCGGTCGGTCGCCGATTTTCGTACCGTGATACGACGTTTGGTCGGCAATGACTTCCAAAACTCGCTTCGTACCATACCGAAGTGCCGCCCGCCGCTGTGGATAGCGATTATCCGGGAGTTGCGTGATGCGTGCCTGTGTCAGGAAACCCAGCGGTGCCAGCACTTCGCGCTCCCAGGGCTCGCACATCCGGGCGAGGGCGCGGAATACTTCGGATCTCAGGTTCGGTTTCTTCATCCTATCCAGTATCGCTACAGGCGGTTCTTCTGTGAAATTACCCGTTTCGAGAAAGACAAACAGAGGATCTACTTGTCACTGCGGTCCGCTTCACTGTCGAGAACGAGAACGGTGGTCGGGTTCCGCCAGACGCGCCCGATGGGTTGGGAGAGACGCTTCGCTGAAGGCACGGGGGGCACGCTGGCGTCGGTTGAAAAATAGCGTTTCCCTGATGGGGCGTCTTCGTAGGCATAAAGGGGAAGCAGGGCGTCCGCCGAAACCGGCTCGCCTCTCGTGGGGGTGGTGGGGAGGCAGTAAAAGAGTGGGCTTCCCTCGCGCTTCGCTGCTGGGTAAACAGCAGTGAGACCGTCGTGGGGGCGGTCGGGGGGGATTGCGTAAAATGGGATGCTGTTGATCCGGTGCCACGCTTTTTGCGCCTGGACTTGGTCGCCCAGGGCGTACGATACCGCGCCATCAGGCGATGTAGTCCGGTACACCGGGGCGGGTAGGGCGAGGCGCGGGTCGGCGAGGTCGAGCCGGTACATGATCTGGTTGTAGTTGTAGCGCGGCGTGATGTCTTTGACGTCCGAGAATGTGCTGGTGTATGTGCCTTCGAAGTAGATCGTCCGACCGTTGTTCTGATCGAACACCGGATGCTGGGTCGGGTTGTAGAACGTGTAGCGGTCGTGGGTGGCGATCTTGCGGGCATATACCCACGGGCCGACCGGTGTATCGGCTTCGGCGAACCAGACTTCGCCCAGATACGACGGGTTGCCGTGTACCTGCGTGGCGATCATCACCCAGCGGCGGCGGAACGTGTTCCAGTAGACCGACCCGCCGTGCGACAGGACGGCGGCGTCGGTCAGAATATCGCGTAGAGGCGTCAATGCCTCGTCGGGACGCATCTTGTTTTTAGCGATCAGTTCTTGTACCTCGGTCATCCCGACGGCGGGCGTATTGGGCTTCCACCCCCAGACGATGCGCCCTTGCGTGCGTTCGATCTTTGTTTCGGTGCCTGCGAAGCGTGTTCCCGGCACGAGACACGTGAAGCCCTCGTAGGTTTTCGGGTCGGTCAAATGCTTCAGACTCGCTCGGGTTCGTACCAGTGGGAATGCGACCATCGCCTCCGGCTGGAAATACAGATAGTCGATCCCGCCTTGCTTTACGTGGATCGGGTGACCGTTCGGATGCAACGGGTCGCCGGTGTCGAACGCGTGGATCGGCTCGAAGACGGCTTTGGTGTCGTTGAACTGGGCAAGACCCGACCGGGTCGGTTTCATCGCCGAGTCCACTTCGGCGAAATGCGTGAGCAGTTTCTCCGCGCCGTCGACTTCGAGCGTGAACGTACCGCCGACCCACACCGGACCTTTCGCGCCGGTGAGCGGGATCATCGGGCGGCTGAACCCCGTGTCGTCCACCCAGTAGGTGAAGTCGATACCGCGATCCGGGGGCAGTCCGCCCTTACCCGGCAAAAGCGAGGTCGCCCCCGAGGTCGCGAACTGCCCCAGCACATACGCCGGGCGGTCGGTGTCGCCCCAGAACCAGTAGAGTTTGCCTTTGTAGGGAGCCATCAAAACGGTGTCCTGACCGACCACCAGACCGTTCAGCAACGGCTGCCTGAGTGGCGTCGGCAAACCCAGAGATACGCTGTCACGGTATATTCCCCCGCCGGTGACGCGGTATAAACGCTCCGCGATGTTGACCCGCGTGATCTTGACGACCGTTTTTCCGCCCGCAGTCAGCGTGATGCCGATGCCGCTGTTGCCGAAATTGTCTTTCGGGTAGCCGTAGCCAGGACTGCTGATCTTGAAGTAAACCGTCTGCCCGATCAGGTCCGGGTCATCGATAGCAACAACCCCGCTGCTGTCGGTGTAGAAGCGGATGTTGTTCGAGGTGCGCAGTTCGACCAGCGGAACGCCGCGCCCGGTAGCCTCGTCC
>JACMMA010000850.1 GCA_014379275.1 Armatimonadota bacterium
CGTCATGCTCAAGACCAATCCCGGGCTCGGCAAGGCGCCCGGACCCGGCCGGGTTAGGGTGACGCCGGACAGCCGTTCGGTTCTGGTCACCGGCAACGCGACGAACATGCTCGAGATCGTCGACGCGCAGACCTTGGAACCGAGGCAGGCGATCCCGGTCGAGGCCGGACCTCAGGGAGTCACGATAGCGCCAGACGGTCGAACCGCGTTCGTCGCTAATCTGGGCGCGGGTAGCGTTTCCGTCGTCGATCTAAGCACGGGCAAGGTGTCCCGCAGTATCAAGGTCGGCTCGACGCCCGAGTTCATCCTTTACGCGACGATCCGATAATATTCCGCGTGCTCAGCTGCCGGATGCGTTCGGTCGTCATCCGGGTCCTGCACATCGCCTGCTTTATTTGTCCTGCTTTTTTGTCTCTGAGACGTCTCAATCGAAGTGGACGCGACCGGCATGGTTCACACCGCCGCCTGGGGAGCCGACCGCCAATACGCCTACGGCGTGACGGCAAACCTCAAGAAGATGGTCTTTGGCGAACAGCCGCTTCACGACGCGCCCGCAGGGAAGGAGCGAGCGAGCAGCAACCGCTTTGCGTCGACGTGATGCGCGCCTGTCTGGTAGCCGCCGGTTACACCCGCGAGATCGAGTTTGGACCGCTCGATCCGAACAACCCGATGGACTCGTGGGCCGATCAAAACGAGTTCATCTCCAGCACCAAAGCGCGCCGCGCCGCGTTTTGGGTCGGGGTTGGCACGCGAAGCACCTAATTCCGGTCAGGCGCACCAACACATGGTCACAACCCAGCAGAAAGAATACTATCATGTTACAGCACGTAGAATTAGACCCTCAGACCCCCCTGTTCAGCCAGTTCGCCGACACGCTGGACGAGCCAATCCTCCTTGTCAACCTCTTCAACGTTGACCACAAAGATAATGAGGAATTCAAGTCCTCCTGGGGAACGGACGCTTCCTTCTTCACCAAACAGCCCGGTTGCCTTTCCGCCCAGCTACATCAGGGACTTCAAGGAAGCTCCTTATTTCTCAACTACGCGGTATTTGAGAACGCGGCGGCGTTCGCGGCAACTACGAAGCAGCCCGAGTTTCAGCCCCTGCGTAAGGTCTACCCGGACAGCGCGATTGCCCATCCGCATCTGTTTCGGCGTCTCACCGTTCCCGGCATTTGCGTCGGTGAAGTCAAGAGTCACGCGGGAATCCGGACAAAGGAACCAAAAACCGGGTTACAGCACGTAGAGTTAGATCCGAACGCCCCCCTGTCCAGCCTGTTTGCCGATACGCTGGACGAGGCAGTGATTCTCATCAACATTTTTCACGTCGACGCCGCGGATCAGGAAGATTTCAAGCTGGCCTGGGCTGAGGACGCCGCTTTCTTCGCAAGGCAACCCGGCTACATTTCCGCCCAACTGCACCAAGGTATCCACGGGAGTTCGATGTTCCTTAACTACGCGGTGTTTGAGAACGCGGCGGCGTTCGCGGCAACTACGAAGCAGCCGGAATTTCAACCACTGCGTAAGGTCTACCCGGACAGCGCGATTGCCCATCCGCATCTATTTCGGCGGCTCACCATCCCTGGCATCTGTGTCGGCGAGGTCAAGAGCCATAATGGTTCTCAATAAAACGCGCTGCCATGAAACGGAACTTGGCGTCACCAGTAATGGCGGTCGCTCTCGCAAGTGGACGGAGGATGCTCGCAACTCAGAAACGGCCTGGCACGACCACAACCCTGACGTGCTATATGTTCAGTTAGAACCGGGCGAAAACCCAAGGGACTGCCTGGCAGTCACCGACCTCGAAAAATGCGAAGTGATTTCGATACCCGAAAGCGTTTCCGACGGTGTGCAGTTCACATTATTGCAGTGCGCTTCCAGAAGGAAAGCAGAACGACTTTGCCTTTGAGGCTGGCAAGCGATGTCGGCTTTCCGACCGACCACGTGCTGCCTTGAAGCGCGGGAGCCTTCGTGCCAACGTTTCCCGGCGACGCCGCGTTCGCCGGCGAATTTGCCAGACCGAGCGCTGCGAATGCGATTCCGGTGACCGCCGCCACTGTTGCCATACCACCCAAAAACGATGCCGCTATAGAGGCTTGTATTTTTCTCATCGGTTTGTTCCTTTAAAGAATTGACTTCTTGTTTGAAGAACAAACCACGTTCGCTGTATAGTTCCCTTGGTGGGGAACTACCTTAGAACAACCATCTGATGACACTCCAACCGTGGCACGACGAATCGAACCGTGCCGTCTTTGCCGTGCTGGACGGAGATCGCAACGTCCTGCGGTTGTAGGCGCACTTCCGAGACCGGGTTTAGCAGTCGTAGCGTTACCGAAACGTCGTGAATCGGCAGAATGTCCTCGATCACCTCGATACTCTTGCCGCGCCGGACCGGGGACGCGTAAAGCAGATGGCAGACGTACCGACTCTCGGCGGGTTGTTCCATCAGGGTCACGATCCCCTGCGCGGGTAGGTTCGTTTGCAACGTTTCGCGACCGGCGAGGAGGCGACGCAGGGCGAACAGTACGGTTTCGCGGGCAATAAGGCTGCCCATTCCGGCGTACTCGTCGAACAGGTTCCACGCGATATAGATCCCCGCCGCGCCCTCCGTCATTCCGGGACCACCCCGGTTCTCGCTCGGTGGCGTGTGGCGGTGCGAGCAGAAATGCTCCGCCGTCCGGTTGAAGTAGGAGTCCTGCCGCTCGCCGTGCGCCGTGCCGAGTGGGGCGAGCGTGATGCGTTGCCCCGGCGCGTAAAATACGTAGCAGGTGTCGGGAGACAGCGCACCGGGCGCGAAGTGGGGACGGAAGAAGTTCGGGCTGAGCGGGTCCGCTTCCTGCCAGTTCGCCCCTAAATTGAGCACGAACGCGTCCCCGGCTTCGTTCAGGTTGGATTCACCGGTCGCCAGCACTCTGCCCCCACCGACGACAAACGCCGTGAGCTTCTTTTGGAGGTCCGCCCCGATACGGATCGCGTCCGGCAGGATCACGACTTTGTAGCGGGCGAAGTCGGTTTCTAAGTCCACGACGTCGAACAGAATCTTGCCCTCCAAAAGCATACGCACCGCGCCCGCGTCGCCTTTGCCGGTGTGCGCCGCCTGCGACTCGCCGCTGCCCTGTACCCCGGCGGCCTCTTGTGATAACAGCGCGACATCCGCGAGCGGCGTCACGCCCGTACACCACGGCTCCTTTGTTTCGACTTCGGCGTACGCCGCGCCGATCAGCGCGTAGGTTGCCGGGTCCATCAACCCTTCCGGGTGCAGCTGGTCCCCGACCGAGCAACGCGCCCCGTTCGCCAGCGACAACGCCGTTTCGTAGCGCAAGGCGTTCGGGTGCTTGAAGCCGCCGAATTCGCCCCAACTCGTGTGGAATTTGCCGGTCATACCGAGAAAATTCATCCCGAGGCTCTGGACGTACCGCGCCGAAAGCGGGAAATGGTCGTAGCCCCAGCCGCCGGTCGGCAGGCTTTCCAGTTCCAGATGCGTGTTCATCGTGGCGAGGTCGCGCCGCCCCTGTGGGATATGCCCCCCATTATGGAACACGGGCAAGCCGGGCTTGATCGCGTCTATTGTCTCCCGCACCCGTCGCGTGTAGTTGGCGTAGGTCCGTTCGCCCAGCTCTTTCACATGCGCCGGATCGAGCGGGTCTTTCTCCTCACCGCGCAACTGACCGAGGCAGGTGTGGCAGAGACAGGTCCGTACCCCGACGATATCGAGGAAGATCCCGTCGGGGTCATAGCCCCGTACTACTTCGTCGATCTGGGTGAGCAATTTGTCCAGGTACGGCGTGTTCAAACAGAACTGGTGGTAGCCGGGTTTCAGGAACGAGTCCACCCAGTTCATGCGGTCGTTCGCGTCGCGGATCAGCCATTCGGGGTGTCGGCGCGCTTCTTTTTCATCGAGACCCGCCGAGATGTAGACCGGCGTTTTGACACCGATCTCGTGCGCGGCCTCGATCTGTGCTCTGAGCAGGTCGAACGACAGGTGTGGATGGATTTCGTTCGCGGTTGTCGGGTGATACGCCCAGCCGTGGTGACACTTGGAAAAGATGGTGATGCTGTCTACGTGTCCGAGGCGTAGCATCTCCTGAAACTGCTCTTTAGAAAACTGCGACCCGATCCCGGCGATGGCTTCCGACGTATGAAAGTCTAAATGAATCTGGCGAAAACGCAAAATAGATGCTCCTCTGCAAGGGGTTATTGCTGGAGGAGATTATATACGAATTGAAGGGAATTGAGAAGTAGTAGAGATCCGGAGGCCCCCCAATCTTGGGGGGCCTCCGGATCTCTACTACTTCTCAATTCCCGCGATATGCTCTTGGATCGCACGCAGACGTGCCCCGTCGAACTTGGCTTGCCGGTCGAATGTGTAGACGCCGTTTTCCTCGGGGTACACGTCCGTCAGTTGGGTGTAGCAGTAGCCGAACATGCTCGGATTGCCCAAAAGTACCCGGCAAGTCGCCTCGAAACGCTGATAAAACTCCTCCTCGGTTTGCGGGTCCGCGCCGTATCCCCAACTCTGCTTGCGGTTGAGCGTGTTTTCCGTCGCGGATTTAGCGTCGTCACCGACCTTCCACCGAAAACCGCCGAACTCGCTGACGAAATACGGCTGCCCGCGATACGGCGTCGACCAGGTCTTCGGACCTGTGGAAGCGCCGCTCGGCGCGTGCGGGTTCGAGAACGCCTTCCATCCCGGTGTACCCTCATGGCGCTCCATGAATTTTACGAGACCCGCCTCGAAATCTTTCTCCTCGATGTAATCGTGCGAGTCGTACACGTCGGTTTCCAGTACCCGGTGCGCGTAGCCCGATGTATCCAAAACCGGGCGGGTCGTGTCCATCGCCTTCGTCGCCAGGAACATAGCACGGGTCGCGTCGTCCAGTGTCGTGATCCTGTCATGGTGCTGTTGCGCGGTTTCGTTCAAAGGACACCACCCGATGATGGAAGGGTGCGAGTAGTCCCGCTCTATCGCTTCCAGCCACTGCGCGGCGTATGTGATGCCGGGCTGTTGGTGGTCGTGTCCCGGACCGTAACCGGAGCATCCCCAGTCCGCGAACTCGCCCCAGACGAGGTACCCCATCCGGTCGGCATGGTA
>JACMMA010000155.1 GCA_014379275.1 Armatimonadota bacterium
AGCGTGACGAGTTCCGGTATGTCCCACTTCCCTTCGCCGAGAGCCGTGAGCAGTTGGTTTTCCGTCTCCTGTGCTGTCACGTGAAACGCCCCATAGAAGGCGTGGTTCGCGGAAAGAACGCGCAACTCACCGTCCAGAATCAGTAACGGGTCGCGGATCGTATCCACGATGTTCTGTGCGTAGGCGATTATTTATTGGAGGCGTAGTTTGGCATAGGGCATGTTAAAGTCAGTCTATCCGAAATGCGAAACAAGGGTGCTCGTATCGTTCCCGCGTTTGCAAAGACAAACACAGATAACTGTTCCGAATTATTGCCGCCGCCCTGCGCGACTATGGTGGAACACTTACCGATTACCCCGTATTTCATGATACGAAGAAGGCGGAATCCGTTTCCGTGGGTCAGAGAGGGCGGCACTGTAAGGAAAGCATCCCGGTGCGCACGAAGTATCCTGATGTATCATCGCGCTACCGGCATCGGATCGAACAAGGGAGAATCGTCTGTGAATCAGAGGATACCTGTGGATACCAACCTCTCGGGTGAACTATTGCGTGATTTGAATGAAAAGCTGTTGATGGCAAGTGTCCGGCAGCACGAGTTGACCGAGATCGCAAAGCAAGCCGAGCAACGCCTGTCCGCGATGGTGAACGGACTACACGCGGTGATTTGCGAGATAAACGTGCAGACCGGCGAGATGTCCTTCATCAGTGAGCAAGCGGAATCGCTCCTGGGTTACGAGCGTTCCGCGTGGAACCAACGCGGTTTCTGGCGGCGGGTCATCCACCCAGAAGACCGCGCCGCTGCCTTAGCCTACCTATTCGAAGCGGTACGGTCGTTACATAATCTCGAACACGAATTCCGCGTCGTCGCGCAAGACGGACGTATCGTCTGGGTACGAAACCGGGCGGTCGTGGTTTACGGAGCCGACAATGCCGAGGGACTAATGCGCTGCGTACTCGAGGATGTACTAGGGCGGAAACAAGCAGAGGCGATGCTCGCGCAGTCGGAGTGCCGCTATTTGCGTTTGTTCGCGGCAACGCAAGAAGGGATACTCCTCCTCGACGCGAAGACCGGAGTCATCATAGACGCCAGCCCTTCCGCGACCGCGCTTTTCGGGTTCTCGCACGGAACGCTTTCCGGCAAGGAGTTCTTCGAGATCGGCTTGTTCGCGGGTAAACAGGAATGTCGTGACGCTTTCGCGCGACTGCAAAGAGAACATTTCGTTCACTTCGATAGTTTGCCTCTTTATTCGCCCACGGGAGCAGTTCGCGCGGTGGAACTGACGGGTAACGCGTATGACGAAAGCGTCGGCACGGTGATTCAGTGTCGCACCCGCGATGTCACCGAGCGAAAGCGGGCGGAAACTTTGCAAACCGAAGACCCCCATCGGGATCGACAGAACACCGCACCTCTGCAACGCCCTCTCCAAACCGACTTCTGTGACGACGCATCCTGGGCGGCGTTATTTCGCGAAGAATCGTTTGACCAGAATGTCCTGTGAGATAAAGGAACCGTTTGTAGCCAGTGACGGAGACAGGGATACGATGCCGTGTCCCCGATGCGGTGGCGGAGGTGAGCCTCGGGGACCGGCCAATGGACGGTCCTCGCTCAGTTATCACTCGAACCCTACCTCATCAAGCAGACCGAGGGTGAGGATGAGGTAATGGGTTTATTCCGCCCGTCTGCCTCCGGTTTCGGAAACAATATGCCATTCCGGGGACGTTATCGTCTCACACCCGCCTTATGGTGCTTGGGGGAGATGCTTGGCGATACGCGAATGGTGCCACTCCCATTTCCAGGACACAAAGGTACACACTCCCGATGGCATTGGCGAACGCGATAGACGTAGCATCCGCACTCCCCCGGATCGACGGGACCGATGGCGCGGTATTGGCGTACCGACAATCGGTTGAGGAGGTAGCGGCCACGTTAACCACCGACTTGCGGCAAGGCTTGACCGATACCGAAGCGCGGGCGCGTCTCGAACGCGACGGGCGCAACGAATTGACGGCGAAAGAACCCATGCCTGCATGGCGGAAGTTTTTCGCGCAGTTCGGCGACGTGCTCGTTATTCTGCTGATCGTCGCGGCGGCGATTTCCGGCGTATTGTGGGGGATCGAGAGAGAATCAGCACTGCCCTACGAAGCGATGGCGATCCTTGCCGTAGTTCTACTCAATGCGGTCATGGGCTACGTTCAAGAGTCACGTGCCGAGTCGGCGGTGGCGGCGTTGCGCGAAATGGTGACCGCTGACGCGAACGTAATACGCGGTGGCGAGCGACGAAGCGTCCCGGCGGCGGAAGTCGTTTCCGGCGACCTCCTTCTAATTGAGGAAGGCGATACGGTTCCCGCCGACGCGCGCCTGATCGAGTCCGTCTCGTTACAGATGGCGGAAGCTCCGCTGACGGGCGAGAGTGTGTCAGTCTCGAAAGATGTCGGCGTTATCGAAAAAGAAGCGGGACCCGGCGACCGTTTGAATATGATCTTCAGCGGCACGGCGGCGAGTTCCGGACACGGTCAAGCCGTGGTCACGACGACCGGAATGCGAACCGAGATGGGACGCATCGCCGAGTTACTGGAAGAAGTTGCCGAAGAACCCACGCCCTTGCAGAAAGAGTTGGATCATCTCGGTAAACGGCTCGGTATCGTCGTCATCGCCATCGCGGCGGTAATGATCGTCACCCTGGTTGCCGCCGGAAACGTGCGCGGTTTCTCGGCGCTCTTTGACGTGTTGATTCTGGGTGTCGCTCTGGCGGTGGCCGCGGTGCCGGAAGGACTGCCCGTCGTCGTGACAACGGTGCTTTCGCTCGGCGTGCAACGCATGGCGAAGCGCAACGCCATCGTGCGGCATCTCGCGGCGGTCGAAACTCTCGGTTCGGCCACCGTAATCGCCTCTGACAAAACCGGCACGCTGACCAAAAATGAGATGACGGTGCGCGTCGTCGTTACCGCGAGCGGGCGCGTGAACTTCGACGGCACCGGCTATGCGCCGTCGGGCGAGGTTTCTGTCGAAGGGGGTGCGCCGCTTGAGGGCGCGCTACTCGCCGAATTGACGCGGGCGTTGACCGTCGCCGACCGCGCCAACAACGCCGTGCTACAGGAACACCACGGACAACACACCGTGCAGGGCGATCCGACCGAAGGTGCGCTCATCGTCGCGGCGCGTAAAGTCGGACTCGAAGCCGAAACCCTCGGTAAACGTCTCCCCCGCGTTGCCGAAGTGCCTTTCTCTTCCGAGCGCAAGCTGATGAGCACCCTGCATACCGACGCTGAAAAGCCGGAACACTTACTCGTTTTTACCAAAGGCGCACCCGGCATTCTTCTGACCCAGTGTACTCAGGAGCTTGTCGGTGAGGACACGGTACCTTTGACCCCGGAGCGGTGCGCGAAGATTCTACAGGGGGTTGAGGATCTTGCCGGTCAGGCACTGCGCACACTGGGCGTCGCCGTTCGCGAGTTGCCCGCGGAGGCATTGCGCGGTAAAAAGGCGGACGAGACCATCGAGAACGAACTCACTTTTGTCGGCATTATCGGCATGATCGATCCGCCACGCGACGAAGCGAAGCAAGCCGTAGCACGGGCGCGGGATGCGGGTATTCGACCGATGATGATTACCGGGGATCATCCCAAAACCGCCGCTGTTATCGCGGGCGAGTTGGGCATCACCGCCGACGGGCGCGTCGTGACGGGCGCCGAGATCGAGGCGATGCCGGACGACACACTCGCACAAACCGTGCGCGACGTTTCGGTGTACGCCCGCGTCACCCCGCAACACAAACTGCGTATCGTAAAGGCGTTACAAAGTGGGGGGGCGACGGTAGCGATGACGGGCGACGGTGTCAATGACGCCCCCGCGCTGAAAACCGCCGACATCGGTATCGCGATGGGTATCACCGGCACGGATGTTTCCAAAGAAGCCGCCGACGTGGTTCTGACCGACGACAACTTCGCCACCATCGTGGTGGCGGTCGAGGAAGGGCGTTCCATCTTCGCGAACATCCGCAAGTTTCTGCGCTTCTTGCTCTCGTCGAACCTCGGCGAAGTAATGACCATGTTCTTCGGAGTGATTTTGGGGAAAACTCTCGGCTTGCCCTCCGAAGGTAGCGCGGTCGTTCTGCCGCTCTTAGCGACGCAGATTCTGTGGATCAACCTGGTCACGGATGGGTTGCCCGCCCTCGCGCTGGGCGTTGACCCGGCGGAACCGGGCTTGATGAGCGGACCACCACGCCCACGCGGCGAAGGTATAATAACGCGCCGTATGTGGATGGGAATTATCTTTGTCGGGGCGGTGATGGGGGCGGGCACATTACTGGTACTGGATGCCTCGCTCCCCGGCGGTCTGATCGCGGGTTCGGGGAGTTTGCGTTACGCACAAACAATGGCGTTCACCACGCTGATGCTGTTTCAGATTTTCAACGTATTCAACGCACGCTCGGAGGAGCAGAGTGCCTTCCACGGCTTTTTCCGTAACCGCTATCTGTGGGGCGCACTGGCTCTGTCACTGGCACTCCAAGCGGCGGCGATTTACGTCCCGTTCCTGCAAAACGCCTTTTCGACGGTGAGCTTGAATGCGGGCGATTGGTTGCGGTGCGCGGCGGTGGCAAGTTTGGTGTTATGGCTCCGTGAATTGGGGAAATTCATCACCCGTGCCATAGATAACCGGATTCATAATAAATAACGCGGGTGATTTCGTCGGTCGGTTTCTCAGCGGCCATCGCGCCCATTCTCCCATAAGGAGGAACGGTGCCCGATAGCTGGGGTGCCGCTGACGCGACGCCAGATTCTGTTTCGCAGGCGTGATGAGCGGGTATGGAAAACTGCCTGACGCCAACAAACCTCTGGAAAATAGTAGGATGAAAAATGGAACCATTGACCCAAACGATTCTCGTCACCGGCGCGACAGGACACCAGGGCGGCGCAGTGCTACGCCACCTTTTGCAACATGGGAATGCCACGGTGCGTGCGCTCGTGCGCGACGCCGGCAAGCCCGAAGCCGAAGCACTAACCGAAGCGGGGGCGGAAATTGTCGAAGGCGACTTTGACGACCGTGGCTCGATTGACCGCGCCCTACAAGGTGTCACCGGTGTCTTCTCGGTACAAGGTTTCGCGGACGGATTGGATACGGAAATCCGTCAGGGAAAGTCGTTCGCAGATGCGGCGAAGGCGGCAAGTATCGCACACTTTGTCTACAGCTCGGTCGGTAGCGCGGAGCGCAAGACG
>JACMMA010000002.1 GCA_014379275.1 Armatimonadota bacterium
GAACATCGAAACAATCACATTCAGGTAGTAGATCGCCCCGATCACCGACACAACCAGACCGAACGCCGCAAGCCCCGTATAGCCCGCGTTCACCGCAGCGAGAAACAGATACAACTTCCCGAAAAAGCCCGCCGCCGGAGGAATACCCGCCAGAGACAACAGAAAAACCGCCATCATCGCCGCCGCGAGCGGTTGTCGCTTCGCCAGCCCCGCGAGGTCGGATACCTGCGTGTACTCGCGTCCGTACTGACGACCCAGCCACGCCAGAATCGAAAACGCGCCGAGATTCATGAACGTGTACACCAGCAGATAGTAACCGACAGACGCCTCCGCGAGCCGCCAGGTAGTATCGCGGATCAACGAGCCGTCCGCGGGCGCCATCGCCAGCAACCCGACGAGAAGGTAACCCGCATGCGCGATCGAGGAATACGCAAGCATCCGCTTGATCGCGGTCTGCCGCACCGCCAGAACGTTGCCGACGAGGATCGTCGCCGCGGCCAGCCCCCACAGCAGAGTGCGGTACGGACCCTCGTTCTGCCCGCCGTCCAGAAGGACCAGATAGAAGCGCAGGAACGCGGCGAACGCCCCCGCTTTCGCCGCCGCAGACATGAACGCGGTGACGGGGACCGGCGAGCCCTCATACACATCCGGCGCGTACGAATGGAACGGCACGATGCTCGCCTTAAAGCAAAGCCCGACAATGACCAGAATCGCCCCGGTAATAAACAGTGGATTCGTCGCCAGCGGTGCCGCCATGTCGTTCGTCGCCGAGAGCGCGGAGGAGATGACGTACAGGTTTGTGTACGACGGGGTCGCCGCCTCCAGTTCGAAGTTGTTCGCCCTCATCGTGATGCCGACCGCACCATAAATCAATGCGGACCCGAACAAAAGAAATGCCGAGGTGAACGCGCCGAGCAGGAAATATTTCACCGCCGCTTCTTCCGAACGCAGATCGCGGCGGGTGAAGCCGGCAAGGATATACAGGGCGACGGAAAGCACTTCCAGACCGACGAAGATGTTGACGAGATCGAACGCCTGCGCCATGACCATCCCGCCCGACGCCGAGAACAGCATCAGCGCGTAAAACTCGCCCGCCGGAAGTCGCCGTTCAGCAAGGTAGCGATCCGACATCAGGATCGACAGAAACGCCGACAGCGCGAGAACGATGTTGAAGACCGCGCCGAGCGAGTCGTTGATCATCCCACCGCCGAAAGCGACGGTGGCGGGCATCACGTTCGCGGACTGAGTCCCGACGGAAAGATTCGCCCCGGCGACGACCGCCGCCGCTATCGCACCCAGAAGCGCGATCAGCGTTGTCAGCCGCGTGCGGTCCGCCGACGGCTTGCCGACTCCGACAAGCAACACGATCATGCCGGTTATCATCAGCACGATCGGCGACAAAAGTGCCACCAGACCGCCCGTCGTGCTCGCTAGAATAGTACTTGTATCCATTAGGGTGTGTTCTCCGGCGCGGTCGTTACCCCGGGGGTTGGTTCGGCGCCCTCTCGGGGCAGGCTCGGCACCGTTTCCGAAACGCCTTCGGGCGGCGTGAGCACGGCGTCCCCGCCGGTTTCCGTCGGAGTCGCGAGCGACGGCGCGAGGGCGGGTATTCCCCTGCTTCCTGCCGCTTGCCCGGAAACCAGTTCGACGACCGATTTGACCGAGGGGTCCATCATGCGCGTGAACAGCCAGGGCGCGATCCCGAACAGGAAGATCACGGCGACGAACGGCGCGAGACGCCCGGTCTCCGCACCGGACAGGTCGCGCAGACGCCGGACTTCCGCCCGACGTACCGGTCCGTACATGACCCGCTGGAACATCCAGAGCATGTAGACCGCCGACCAGATCACGCCCGTTGTCGCGATGCCTGCCGCCAGCGGGAACGTTTGGAAGGTTCCGAGCAGAATCAAAAACTCGCCGACGAACCCGTTCGTGAGCGGAAGCGCGATGGCGCTAAAGGTCACGATCAGAAAGATCCGACCGAAGACCGGCATCTGCTCCCACAATCCGCCGAACGACGCGATGCGGTTGCTCCCGCGCCGCTCGTACAATATTCCGGCGATCAGGAACAGCGCACCGGTCGTGACGCCGTGGTTGATGGCTTGTAGCATCGCGCCGGACACGCCGTACGCGGTGCCGCTGAACAAGCCCATGATGATAAAGCCGAGGTGCGATACCGACGAGTAGGCGATCAGCCGCTTCGTGTCGCGTTGTACCGCGGCGACGAGGGCACCGTAGATGATCGCTGCCACCGCAAGCCAGACGAACGCGGGCGCGGCTTGCCGCGACAGGTCCGGGAACAGCGGGAGAACGAACCGGTAGAACCCGTACACGCCCAATTTGCCCATCGCTCCCGCGAGCACGACCGTCACCGGCGTCGGGGATTCGACGTAGGTATCCGGGAGCCAGGTGTGGAACGGGAACAGCGGCGTCTTGATCGCGAACGCCAGCGCGAACCCGCCGAACGCGACCGCCGCGAGTCCGCCGGTCATCGGGCTCGCGGTGACTGCCGCGAGTATCATCTCGTAATCGAACGTTTGCCCGGCATGCAAGTACAGTGCGATGATCGAAACCAGCATCAGGAGCGAACCGACGAGTGTATACAGCAGGAACTTCAAGCCCGCCGCGACCCGGTTTGTGCCGCCGTAAATACCGATCAGGAAGTACGCCGGGATCAAGACCGCCTCGAAGAAAACATAGAACAGGATCAGGTCGAGCGAAACGAACGCCCCGATCATCGCCGCTTCCATCAGGAGCATCAAGGCATAGAACGCTTTCTGATTTTCCCGAATGACGTTCTGCGACGCTTGGACCGCGAACGCAGTCAGGAACGTGGTCAGAACGACGAGTAGCATCGCGGGACCGTCCGCGCCGACTTTGAACGAGACGCCGAGGTCAGCGAGCCACACATAATCCTTCACATAAAAGAAGCCGTTCGCGTTCGGTGCTGTGCGGAGTATCAGCATGGCGACCGACAGGGCGAACGTGGACCACGCGCCAAAAAGTCCGAGGGTCCGCGCCAAACGCTCCGGGTTGAACGCCACCACGAGGGCGATGAAGGTGGGTAGCGCAATCAGGATACTGAGAAATGGTAAATCCATAGGTTAATTCGCTTGCGCTCTCCATGCCGCGATGAGGCAAAGAACGACCACAAACACGATGCTCAGGAACATAGAGAAGGCGTAGTTACGCACATAGCCGGACTGCCAACCTTTCAAGCCTTCCGCCAGGCCGCGAATGCCCGCCCCGACGCCGGAGGTGCCGCTATCGAGCGTGCGAACGTCTACGCCGCGCCACAGGAAATTGGCGAACCGGCGCCCCGGTTCCACGAACCATTTGTCGTAGTAGCCATCCACGCCCCATTTGTTTTCCAGGATGTGCAGGGCCGTGTTATTTTCGCGCTCCTCGCCGACCAGCAGTTGGCCGGATTTCGTTTTCTTGTAGGAGTTGTACGCCCAGAGCGAACCGCCGATAGCGACCGCCACGGAGACCGCGATTAGAATCCATTCCACGGTCAGCGGCAGGTGATGCGCTTCGGCACCTTCCCGCGCAACCGACGCGCCAAGAAAGTTCTCGAACGGCGACGCGATACCCAGCGGTGCGAACCCGCCGAAGAAGCCACCGACCACAGAAAGCACGGCAAGGACCATCAACGGGAGCGTCATATTTCCCGGCGATTCGTGGATATGGGATGCCACCGCTTCGCTATAACGTAGCGTCCCAGCGAACGTCTTCATCATCATGCGGAACATATAAAACGCGGTCATACCGGACACGATTACGCCGGTCGCCCACAAGAGCGGGCTCCCCATGTGCCCGAACGCATTGGCCAAAATCTCGTCTTTCGAGAAGAAGCCGGCGAACGGCGGGATACCTGCGATGGCGACGGTACCGATAGCCATTGTCCACGCCGTGATCGGTATCTTTTTCCATAGCCCGCCCATGCGTCGCATATCCTGTTCACCACCCAGCGCGTGGATCACGGAGCCAGCGCAGAGAAAGAGCAGTGCCTTAAAGAACGCGTGCGTCATGACGTGGAACATCGCCGTCCCGAACGCCCCGACGCCGATAGCGAGGAACATATACCCGAGTTGCGACACCGTCGAGTACGCCAGCACTTTCTTGATGTCGTTCTGCACCAGCGCAATCGTCGCGGCTAAAAACGCCGTGCTGATTCCGACGACGGCGATCACCGTCATCACCCAACTGTTAGTGAACGTTTCCCCATTGGCGGTCCACGAATAGGTCGAAGCTAACAACAGCGGATGGGACCGTGCCAGCAGAAAGACGCCGCCCGTCACCATCGTCGCGGCATGGATCAGCGCGGAAACCGGGGTCGGACCTTCCATCGCATCCGGGAGCCAGACGTACAGCGGAGCCTGCGCGGATTTACCAGTCGCGCCGATAAACATCAGGAATGGGACGAAGGACGCCGCCGCGAGCGCACCACCCGCGAGATATTCCGCAGGCAGTCCCCCGGGCGTCGAAGCCCGCGTCAAGATGCCGTCGGTGCCGAACAACTCGAACGTCCCGAAGTATTTGTACAGCAGGAACAGCGCGACCAGAAACGCGGCGTCGCCGATGCGGTTGACGATGAACGCCTTCTTGCCCGCGTCGGTCGCCGATTTGCGGTCCGCCCAGTAGCCGATGAGCAAGTACGACGCCAACCCGACACCTTCCCACCCGACGAACGTTACGATCAGATTGCTGCCCATCACGAGCAGGAGCATGAAGAACACGAACAGGTTGAGGTAACCGAAGTAGCGGGCGTACCCCTTGTCGTTCGCCATGTAGCCCATCGAATACAGGTGAATCAGCGAACCGACACCAGTGATGATCAAGAGCATCAGCGAAGTTAGCGAATCCACGGCGAGACGGAAGTTCAAATCCAGCCCGGGAAACGCGCCGACAGCGGGAACACTCATCCATTGAAACGCGGGCGAGAACACGACTTCCTTCGCGCCGCCGAAGAACGGAAGCGAAACAAGGATGGATAGCACGAACGAAAGGAAAACCGCCGCCGTCGCCAGCCCGCCGACGATACCCATACCGCCTTTATCGAGCGCGGCTTGATCGTGCTCGTCGGTGTGCCCGTCACCCTCGACATGCACCGGGTCGTGCTCGGACTCGATCTCGTAGCGGTGCGGGTCGGCGAGGGACGCCGCGAACTGCGCCTCTTCCGTTTCAATCACCGGTTTCGGCGACTTGACCAGACCCGCGCCGAAAAACGCGTTGATCAGGTAGCCGAGAAGCGGGAGCGCGGGTATCGCCCAAAGCAGTAATGCGTTTGTATTCATCCTTTGAGCAGGCTCACTTCGTCCACGTTAATGTCTTCGCGGGACCGGAAAATCGAAAGCAGGATGCCCAGTCCGACCGCGACTTCCGCCGCCGCGACCGCCATCACAAAAATAGAGAACATCTGCCCGCCGGTGTCGCCGAGGTAACGCCCGAACGAGATGAATGTCAGGTTCACGGCATTCAGCATCATTTCCACGCACATAAAGATCACAATCGGGTTGCGTTTGATCAGTACACCGACCGCCCCGATGGTGAAAAGGAGGGTCGCCAGAATCAGGTACCACGCCAGCGGCACCTGTCCGTTGACGGGAATCAGATTATCGGCGGAAAGTTCCGCCGCGGTTTGCGCCATTTGCGGTTCCATCAGACCACCTCCCCCGTTTGCATCGATTTTTCCGCCGGAGTCTTGCGTTGCGCCAGCACGACGGAGCCGATGGTCGCGATGAGGAGCAGAATACTAGTCACTTCGAACGGGAACAGGTACGGCAGGTTCGGGTTGTACAATGCCTTGCCGACCCCCGCGACGGTGCCCTGTTCCGGCGCGGAAACATTCGATATCTCATTTCGCGAAGCGTCCGCGATGGACGGACCGGACTCCGTTTGTGCTGAGGAAGCCCCACCCTCGACGGCGCCCGAGACCGGACTCGCCGGTTTGGCGCGCATCGGCCGCAAACTCCGAGCCGACGCGGATTCATTGGCTACCTTTTTCGCTACCGAGACGTTCCCGCTGGTATCCAGTTTCGGGAGCGGCATGGTACGCACCAGAGTGACGGCGACCGCACCGGCAAGTATCAGCCCGGCGAGCACGGCAAGCGGCTGTTGAATCCGCAGGCGATCCTGGGTCCGGTCCGGCGTTCCCAGGTTCAGAAGCATGATCACAAACAGGAACAGCACCATGATCGCCCCGGCGTACACCACGACCTGCACCGCCGCCAGAAAGTACGCGTTCAGGAGCAAGTACAGCACCGCGACACAGAAAAGGTTGAGTACCAGAAAGAGTGCCGACCGCACCGGGTTGGGGTGCAGTAGCATGGTGAGCGCGGTGGCAAGTGCGCCCGCCCCGAAGAGCAGGAACAAGATGACTTGCGGCGCGAGGAATGCTTGAATTAGCTCCAATGACGGCATAACGTAACGCGAATGTCCTTCGAGGCGACAGGTCGCCTCCACGTGTGAGTGTAATTGCTGAGAACCGGTTTGTCAATGCACTCCCTCTCCCGGGTACCCTCTGGGTGCCCGGGGGAGGGAGAGTCAGTCTACCCGCTCCCGGTTCGGGTCGGGGACCAGCAACATCTCCTTGGTGTAAATCAGGGCGGAGCGGTTGTCTTCCGACAGTTCGAACTGGTCCTTTAACTCGACCGCGCCGGTCGGGCACGCTTCCTGGCAGAACCCGCAATAAATACAGCGGATCATGTTGATTTCGTAGCGCACCGCGTACCGCTCGCCCGGCGAAAATCGCGCCGCTTCCGTGTTCTCGTCCGCAACGACCAGGATCGCGTTCGCGGGGCACGCCCCGGCGCACAGCGAACAGCCGATGCACTTTTCCATCCCGTTGTCGTAGCGGTTCAGGACATGCCGCCACCGGGCACGAACGCCCATCGGACGCCGGAACTCGGGGTACGAGATAACGGTCTTTTGCTCGGCTAGCTTGCCGGTGACCGTCATCAAGCCCTGGAACGGCGCGACGACTTCTTTCGCTATTTGTTTAACATCAGCCCAAAAATCAGCCATAAGTTTGTTTTTCTATCTTCGTCGTAGGCGGGGGAATGGGTACCCTCTGGGTGCGAAGGCGCACACCGGAGGGAATACATCCCCCCGAAAGTCTTGCAACAGTCCCCTTATACCTCGACCGCGGGAATCCCCACCGGCGTCGCCGTCACGGTAGACGGGCGGCGGATCGGCGTGACGGGGCGGTTGTCGTCATAAAACGCGTCGGTGATCGCCAGCGCGCCGTTACCGGGGAGCGGCGGCGCGAGCTCGTCCTTGTGTCGGTCATCGTACCCGACTTTGATGCCGAGAATCACGAAGAATACGATCACCAGACCGGTCACTACCGCGAGGACATGCCCCAGTAATTTCCCCGCCGGGAACGATTGGAACTGCTGCTGTAGCGCCATCGAAAGCGCAATCAGGAACACGTTCACCAGTGCGGTCGGGAGCAGGAACTTCCAACCGAAGCGCATCAGCATGTCGTAGCGCAGTCGGGGGTACGACGCCCGGACCAGGATAAAGAAACCGATCAAAATCACCAGTTTCGACACAAACCAGAACGGCGCGATTAACGCATGATTGATGAAATTCACGAGCGGCGGGTTTATCGACATCGCCTGCGCCGGGAGCTGCGACAGGAACCCGAGCGGCGCGAGATACCCGCCGAAGAACAGCGTGACGCAGATCGCGGAGACGATCAGCATATTCGCGTACTCGCCCATAAAGAACATCGCGAACTTGAACGACGAATACTCGGTGTGAAAACCCGCGACCAGTTCAGTCTCCGCTTCCGGCAGGTCGAACGGCGCCCGGTTGGTTTCCGCGATCATCGAGACCATGTACACGAACGCGGCGATCATCCCGAGCGGGAACAGACGCAGGAAGTTCCAATCCCAGAAACCGGACTGCGCCTGATGCTCGAGCATCGTGTAATGCGAACCGGCGATCTGTTTGACGAGCATTACGCCCTGACCGTTCATCAACTCGCTGCCGACTACGGGCACCAGACGCGCACCGTTCGGGTCGGAAACATAGCCGCGCACGATGTCCTGTGTTCCGAGCGATCCGGTCATCAGGACCACGCAGATCACCGCGAGTCCCAGTCCCAGTTCGTAGGAGATCACCTGCGACGCCGCCCGCAAACCACCCAGAAGCGAATACTTGTTGTTCGACGACCAGCCCGCCAGAATCACGCCGTACACTTCGATAGACGCCACGGCGAGAAGAAACAGGATGCCGATATTCAGACCCGGCGCGACCGAGCCCCAATCGTTCGACGCGTTCCACGGGAGCACCGTCACCGACATGATCACCGGCACCAGCGCGACAATCGGCGCGATGTAGTACAGCGTTTTGTCGACGTTGGTCGGCGTGATGTCTTCTTTCAGCATCAGCTTCAAGGCGTCGGCGAACGGTTGCAATAGCCCGAACGGCCCGACGCGGTTCGGTCCGAGCCGTCCTTGCGCGAGTGCCAGAAGCCGCCGCTCGCCCCAGACCAGGAACGGCACGGAACCGAGTGCGCCCAGGACGCCGATGACCAGGCGCAGAACGGAGCGCACGACCTCCGCCCAGACCGGTATCTGATTCCCCGGTAGGACGAAAAGGTCACGCCAAATATCGCTGTTTACAAAATCCATACTTTTTTGTTTGAACCGCCAAGACGCCAGGGTCGCCAACAACGGAGAAGATTTTTCAGAAAGGAGAAAAGGTTTTAAAGATTTCTCTTGAACCTCTTCTCCGGTCTTGGCGACCCTGGCGTCTTAGCGGTTATAAAATCTCGTTACTTCGGTAAGGTGCGGGTGTATTCGCGGTAAATGTCGCGCGCGCTGAAATACGGGACCGGAGTGCCGAGCCGCGCCATCAGGTCGGCCAGGATGCGCCAGTCGGGGCGCGAATCGCCCTTCGGTCGCAGGGCTTCCTTGATCTTCTGCTCGCGTCCCTCGATATTCACCAGCGTCCCGTCCTTTTCCGCGAATGAACACGCCGGAAGAACAATGTCCGCCCGCCTCGCTGTTTCGGTCATAAACATATCCGACACTACCACAAATGATGCCGCATCCAGCGCACGGGTGGCGAGGTCGGTGTCCGCGAACTTCGTCACCGGGTCGCTCCCCATGACATAGAGCATTTTTACCACGCCCGCCTCCGCTTCCATCAGAAAGCCGTTCATCGAACGTCCGGCGCGTTCCGGTAGCGTCGCATTCCAGGAACTGCCGAACCGTGCTCGCGACGCCGCATCGCTCACCGGGTAGCCGCCCTGTAGCTGGTCGGGCAACGCCCCCGCCTTCGCCGCGCCCCAGGAGTTCGCGTCGGGAACCAGTACATTGAGTTTCGCGCCGGTTTCGCGGCACAGAATAATCGCCCGTTCGAGTTGCGCCGACGGAACGTTGTGCGCGACGAGCAACACCGCTTTGTCGCCGCCCGCCCGGAGCGCGGACTCGATGTCGCCGTCCACGGTCTGCGCCTTGAGCCACGTCGCGTTATTTTTACTGACCGCCTTGTTGACGCGCAGGAAAACTATCGGCTGATCGAAATCCAGACTCTTGAAACCGACCGAAGCGACCGTGGCGAAGTTCTCGATGTCGGCGATACTGGTTTGCATCGGGATCAGCGGCGTCGGCGTCAGGCGATAGTCGATGTTGTTCGTACCGATCTGCGCCCGCATCAGGCGCGACAGAAGGTAGTTCTCCTCCAGCGTCGCCGTCGCCGAGCCGATCGCCGCGATGGCGTCCGGGCCGTGTTCGGTCTTGATACCGCGGATCTTATCCGCGACGATGCGCAGGGCTTCGTCCCAGGTAATCTCTTCAAAACCTTCTTCGGTCTTGATCAGCGGTTTGGTCAGGCGGTTCGGATCGTTCACATAATACTGCCCGAACTTACCCCGGTCGCACGTCCACTCCTCGTTGATGTCCTCGTTCGTACGCCCGTTGATGCGAACCATCTCCCCGAGGCGGGTCTGCACCGCGATATTGCAACCGTTGCCGCACGCCGCGCAAACGGAATCGGACGACTTGATTTCCCAGGGGCGACCCGCGAACCGGTAGGAACGCGATGTCAGCGCGCCGACCGGGCAGATCTCGATCGTGTTCCCGGAAAAGTTCGACGAGAAATCCTGCCCGTAGAACGTCCCGATTTCGGTGTTCGCGCCGCGGTTGATCAACGTCAGTTGCCCGTCGCCCGCGATCTCCTCCGTGAAGCGCGTACAGCGCATGCACTGAATGCAGCGTTCGCGGTCCAGGATCACATAATCCGACAGCGGCAACGCCTTGATGTAGTGCCGCTTCTCCTCGATAAACCGCGAAACCGGCGGTCCGTAGGTGACGGTCATGTTCTGGAGCGGGCATTCGCCGCCCCGGTCGCAGACCGGGCAGTCGAGCGGATGGTTCGCGAGCAGAAACTCCAGGATACCGTTCTGCGCCTTTCTCACGTCCGGCGTTTGCGTCTGAATGACCACGTTATCCTGCGCGATAGGGATCGTACACGACGCCAGGTTCGCCGCCCGCCGCGCCCCGAACTGTTCGAGTTCGATGGACACGATACACATGCGGCACGCCCCGACCGAGGTCAGGCGCGGGTGGTAGCAGAAGTACGGCACGTCGGCACCGGCGCGGAAGCACGCCTCGATCGCCAGCGTCCCCTTCGGCACCTGCACCGCGACGCCGTCCACGGTCACGTTGAACATTTCGACGCCCGCCGCCGCCGCCTGCGCGTGTTGCGTCTCGACGGTCTTGGCATCCAATTTTTCGAGGGGAGCTTTGTCGCGGGGCGCGTTCGTACCCGTACTCGCCGCCGCGCCCGCGTCACCGGTATTCACCGCCCCGCC
>JACMMA010000851.1 GCA_014379275.1 Armatimonadota bacterium
CAACGATCCAACGTAAGGTTGGCGCCGTCCGCGTAGGACGAAAAAGAAAGAAACCCCTCTCGTTTCCCGGAAAGGAACCTGTATCGTATGATCCGTTCGTTATTGTTCGGCGGGATTACCGCCCTGCTCTGTCTTGCGTCGTTACCTACCATTGCCTATTCGGCATCGAAACTGTTCGATTTTAAGGACCCGAAAGAGATGAACGCCGTGTCTCTTTCCATCGACGCCCCGTGGGAACCCGTCGTCGGTTACGCGGACGGCATATCCGGCACAGCGCGGTTCGACCCGGCACGCCCGGGAGCGACCACCGGCAGGATCGTCGCCGACGTTTCCAGCGTCAAATTCTCGCACCCTGGCTATACGCAGACGGCGCGGTTTTACGCGCTGGAAGAAAAGAAGTTTCCGCAAGTCGTCTGTGAACTCAAAAAGATACAAACCATCCAGACCGTCCGGCCCGGCGTGTACACGGGGACTGTCGCCATTGACTTCACGTGCCATGGGGTAACCAGGGCAATGACCGTACCGATCAGCGTCACGCATCTTCCCGGCGTGGCGAAACAGCGATACCCCGATTTCGACGGCGACCTCCTGGTCGTCCGCTGTAACTTTGTGATCCGCCGCGCCGACTTCGGTATTGCGAAGGGCGTCCCGAATAACGAGGTCGCGGAAGAGGTCGGGGTGCGGGTCGCGATCGTCGGCACCGAGAAGAACCGCGCCGCCGACACCCCCCCGGCGAAGAAGGAGCCAGGGAAAGCGGCGGTGACGACGCCCGCCACTTCCAATATCCCGGTCACGCTGGACGGTAAAACCTACTCGCTCGCCGAACGGATGGCGTTTCACAAAGTGCCCGGTGTCAGCGTCGCCGTGATTAAGAACTTCGGGGTCGCGTGGGTCGGGCATTACGGCGAGGCGGCGAAGGGGAAACCGGTCGGGGAGGAGACGCGCTATATGGCGGGCGCGATGGGTCAGGTGCTGGTCGCCGCCGCGGCCTTGAAGGCGTCCGAGTCGGGACAGATCGCGCTCGATGCCCCGATAGACACTTTGCTCCGCTCGTGGAAGGTTCCGGCGAGTCCCCTGCTCGATCCAGCACGCCCGATCACGGTGCGCGACCTGCTGATGCACCGGAGCGGATTCACCTACGACAAATACGAAGGGTACGCACCGGGGGCGGTGATCCCCAATATCACGGATGTCCTCGTGGGAGCGAAGCCCGCACAAACCCCGCCCGCCGTGGTCGCCGTCTCGCCGGGAACCACGTTTGACATGGCGATGGAAAACTACGCCGTGCTCCAGCAGATCGCCGAGGACCGGACCGAGCGACCGTTCGACGATCTGATGCGCGATCTGATTCTTGCGCCACTCGGGATGAAGAACAGCGCGTTCACCATCCCCTCGCGCGATGTCGCGGCGGTCGGACATACTGAGTCGGGCGACCCACTCCCGGGCGGATGGCGCGAATACCCCGAGCGGGCGGCGTCCGGCCTGTGGACCACCGCGTCGGACTTCGCGGGCGGACTCGCGGAGTTGCTACGCGGTGTCGCCGGGAAGGGCGGGACGTACTTGAAACCGGAAACGGCGAAACTGCTCGTCGCGCCGATTCCCGAGGCGACGAAATCCCCGCAGGCTATCGGGTTCGGGATCGACTCGCGGGAGGGAATCCCGTACCTTTATCGGGGCGGAAACACCGAGGGTTACTTCTGCCACTTAGACGCCGACCCGGAGCAGGGCAACGCCGTTATCGTGTTCACGAACGGCAACCTGTGCTGGCGGCTCACCAATGAGATCCGCGACAGCATCGCGCGTTCCGAAGGCTTTCGCGGATACGCAAGCGAGGGAACGCCGTAGCCGGTTTACGCGGTATAGGGAGGACGAGGAAAATGGGATGAGCGTACAAACATTCTTCGAATTTCTGGTGCAGATCGGTCTGATCGTAGGGCTGTTCTTCGCCGGACCGTTCCTCCTGTTCTTTCTCGCCACGACGTATACGGATCATCTTGGAGCACGGGGGAAGTACCACCGGGCGTACCG
>JACMMA010000852.1 GCA_014379275.1 Armatimonadota bacterium
CAACGATCCAACGTAAGGTTGGCGCCGTCCGCGCAGGACGAAAAACAATGTTACTAATAAGGACGCAATGTTTCGACCTTGACAAAGACGGAACCATTCCCTACAATACCGCTATACTATATACATAATGTCAACATTCGACGCGATAACGGGACCCGTGCAAGCCGCGCTCTGGAGCGAGCAACTGGCTACCGCCTCGCCGCAGGAGATTTTGCGGTGGGCGGCGGGGCAGTTCGGGGATAAACTGGGCGTCGCGTGTTCGTTCGGCGGCGTGTCCGGGATGGCGATTCTGGATATGGCGGTTAAGATTCAGCCCGACGTACGCGTGTTTTACGTGGATACCGAATTCTTGTTCCCGGAAACGTACGCGACACGGGACGCGGCGGCGGCGAAGTACAATATCATCCCGCTGGGGTATCGACCGAAACTGACGCCGGAAGAGCAAGCCGCGAAACATGGTGCCGAACTGTGGCGCACCGCGCCCGATCAGTGTTGCGCGATCCGCAAGGTCGAGCCGAACGAGCGGGCTTTGGAGGGGCTATCCGCCTGGGTTGCCGGGTTGCGTCGCGACCAGGGCGACACGCGCAGGGACGTTCCGCCGGTGCAGTGGGATAAAAAGTTCGGCTTGTTCAAGATCGCGCCGCTGTTCGATTGGACGGAGAAAGACGTCTGGCGTTACATCGCCGCGAACGACGTGCCGACCAACCCACTCCACGATGTCGGCTACGCTAGTATCGGCTGTACGCACTGCACAGTGGCCGGTCAGGGGCGCGACGGTCGCTGGCAGGGTTCGGCGAAAACAGAGTGCGGGTTGCACCGGTAAGTCACAGGGAATGCGGGAGGCCCCCCGCCCCCAATCCTGGGGGAACCTGAGGGAGAAGGGCGGAAGCGTAACGTTCGAGCGTTTGCGCTCCCCCAGGCATCCATTCCGGCTCCCCTAGGATTGGGGCGGGGGGCCTCCCGGGCGAATAACAATCATGTTAACACATTTAGATTACTTAGAAAATCAAAGCCTGTATATATTTCGGGAAGCATATCATGCGTTCAAAAATGTGTGCATGCCGTGGAGCATGGGCAAGGACTCGAACGTTCTTATCTGGCTGGCGAACAAGGCATACGGTGGGCACATTCCGTTCCCGGTCATGCACATCGACACGACGTACGAGTTCCCTGAAATGCTGGCGTTCCGCGAGTGGGCGGTTAAAGAGTATGGGCTGAATCTGATCGTCAAGATCAATGAGGAAGCGCGGTTCGGGCGCGGCATCGGGTACGAGACGCACGACCCGGTCACGGTCACACACGAGCTCAAAAGCGTCGCGTTGCAGCAGGCGTTAGCCGAGCACAAATTCGACGCCTTGATCACCGGCATCCGTCGCGACGAGGACTCGACCCGTGCCAAGGAGCGGTACTTCTCGCCGCGCTCCGCGCTATACGAGTGGGACTACCGCGACCAACCGCCGGAGTTCTGGGGGCAGTTCACCACCGACATCCAACCCGGTGAGCACGTCCGCGTCCAACCGCTTCTGGACTGGACCGAAGCCGACATCTGGCGGTACATCCGGCGCGAGAATATTCCGATCCCCGATATGTACTTCGCGAAAGAGGGCAAGCGGTACCGCTCACTCGGCTGTATGCCGATCACGCACCCGGTCGTATCCGACGCCGACACGATAGACAAGATCATCACGGAACTCGAAAACACGAAGGTATCAGAGCGGGCGGGACGGGCGCAGGACCACCACGAGCGCAACGCCATGCAGAAGCTACGCGCGAAGGGGTTCATGTAACCCGCACCTGACGTGGCGTGTCAGTACCGGGGGAGACCATTTGATGGAAGCTTTTCTGGTTCTGGCACTGATCGTTTTATTCGTTTTCGTTTATCCCTGGCTACAAGACCGGCGCGAAGAGCAGCTCGCCGAAAGGATAGCCGCGGCACGCGGCACGGATGAAGCCGCCGCCTTGATAGACAGGACCATCGCGACGTCACGGCACGAGGCGGATTATTTCCGCCGTCTGTCCGATCACCGCCCCTGAATAGTATACGAATTATGACAGCAGATATTTCCAGCGAAGCGCAACGCCTCAAAATCGTCGTCGTCGGGCACGTTGACCACGGCAAGTCCACGCTCATCGGGCGCATCTTCTTCGACACCGACGCCCTGCCCGAAGGCAAAGTCGAGCAGATCCAACGCGCCTGCGAACTGGAAGGGATGCCGTTCGAGTTCGCCTTTCTTCTCGACGCCCTGCTTGAAGAGCAGGAGCAGAACATCACGATCGACACGACGCGTATCCCGTTCCGGACCGCCAAGCGCGGCTACGAGATCATTGACGCACCCGGTCATAAAGAGTTTTTGAAGAACATGATTACCGGGGCGGCGTCTGCGGACGCGGCGATCCTGCTCATTGCGGCGACCGAAGGGGTACGGGAGCAGTCGCGTCGTCACGGCTATCTACTCAAATTGTTGGGCGTGAAGCAGGTTGTGGTCGCGGTCAATAAGATGGACCTCGTGGACTACGACGAAGCAACGTTCGAGCGTGTCAAGGCGGAGTACACGGACTTCCTGTCGCAGATCGGGCTGACCGCCGAGCGGTTTGTTCCTATCTCCGCGCGCGAAGGAGACAACATCGCGCGGCGTGCCGACGCAAAGATGCCCTGGTATTCCGGCGACACGATCCTGGATACATTGGACGGCTTCGCCGCGCCGACCAATCTGGACGATCAGCCGCTCCGTTTCGTCGTGCAGGACGTATACCGGTTCGACGCCCGTCGTTTGATTGCGGGTCGCATCGAAACTGGCAAACTGGCGATCGGCGACGCGATCACGTTCCAGCCCGGCGACCGTACAGCGAAGATCGCCTCGTTCGAACGGTGGCACGGACCGGACCGCGATTTCGCCGTTGCCAGCGAGAGCATCACCATAACTTTAGATGAGCAGCTATTCCTGGAACGGGGGCATATCGGGACATCGATCCCCGGGAGTGCGGGGGGGACTCCCGCACTCCCGGGGATCAGCGTCGCTAACCGATTCAACGCATCTTTATTCTGGATGGGCGGCGCGAACTTATCGGTCGGCGAATCGGTGCGATTGAAACTGGCTACCCAGGAAACGACCGCTCGGATCGCCGCAATCAGCCGCGTTCTGGATTCTTCCACATTGGAAACTGTGGCAGGGGGGCGCAATTACGTCGCTAAAAACGACGTCGCTGAAGTGACTATCGAAACCGATAAGCCGGTCGCGTTTGATCTGCATGATCACGTCCCGACTCTGGGGCGGTTTGTTCTTGTTCACGAACGTCGCGTCGCCGGCGGCGGGATCATCACAGAGCTGGCGAGTGAGCAGCGGGCGACGAATAGCGACCGGATTGGAACACGACCCGCATCCGGCGTATTGCCGCTGACCATTGATGAAGATTCGCCGGTCGCGACAAATATCGTCTGGTCTGACACAAAAGTTTCTGCTGGTGAGCGGACAGTTAAGAACGGTCACCGGGGGGCGATCCTCTGGCTGACCGGGCTTTCCGGCTCGGGCAAATCGACGATCGCTTCCACGGTGAACCGTGCCTTATTCGAACGCGGGTATCAGGCGATGGTGTTGGACGGGGACAATCTGCGCCACGGCTTGTGCGCCGACCTGGGATTTACGCAAGAGGACCGCTCCGAAAATACCCGCCGCGCCGCCCATGTCGCCCGTCTGTTTGCGGAGAACGGGTTTGTCGTTTTGACGGCGTTCATCTCACCGACCCGCGCCGACCGACAGGCCGCCCGCGAGATCGCGGAGGGTGGGGGAATACCCTTTGTGGAAATATTCACACAGGCGAGCTTAGAAGCGTGTGAACAGCGCGACCCCAAAGGGTTATACAAACGCGCCCGCGCCGGAGAGATCCCGCAATTCACAGGTATTGACGCTCCCTATGAAGTCCCCGATGCCCCCGACATGACAATCTCGACAGAGACTCAGACGATCGAGCAAGCGGCAGAAGAACTGTTGCGAGTAGTTCAGAAGACAGTCAAAAAAAATAATAGTGTTTGATCGTTTGCTAGGCTGGATATAATGGGCTCTACGAAAATAAGCACTACTACTGTGTGCTTGTTTTCCTGCTCCGATGAGGAAAGCATCATACCAAAAAGCTCCAGATCTTTTTAGAAACACGGGTAAGCACTATGGGACGGACGTTTGTCGTAAGAAGTGTTCTCGTTGCGTTCATGCTAAACGCCATCAATCTTCCTGCGTATGCGCAGGAAATAGTCGAAACGGTCTATTACGATTCGA
>JACMMA010000853.1 GCA_014379275.1 Armatimonadota bacterium
ACAGTTTGACCACGGGGCTCCGCCCGACCCCCGCGGACGTCACATGGTCACGAAAAATCTGCCTTATTTGCATCGTTCCCACCCTCCTCAATATTTTCTTGGATAACACCCTCGATGTACTTCAGGTATCTCCGGCGACGCGCGATCACTCCGTCCGCCGTGTTCGATGACGCTATAGCAGACGAACGACAACTTACATTTTGCAACACTAACCTTATTTCCTTCTATGTAGAATATTTGTTATTGGGTCGTACGATGTTATGTCGAGAGTCGGGAATTTTCGTTGTCAGCGGGGGTAGATCGCTTGCCGTTCGCTACATCTTCGACGCGGCGTAATGGTTTCCGCCCGCCGTCACCGAACCGGGCGTGATGACACTTGCGAACCTGTGTCTGCCGGATTTCTCTCAATTCGGCGAACGAATGATTACAATTCGTGACAGGAGGGTTGCCGAACGCCGCGGACGGCTGAAAGCCGAGTTACCGGCGGCAGTGAACTACCCGGTGGAGTAGCAGTTCCATCGCTGGTACGGTGACTGCGACAATGTACCTGGCGACGGAATGCTAGCGTCTTCGTCGGTAACACGAGAAAATAATGTGGATTTGACGAATCTTATTCCACCGATTTTGTTGCGCGTACCAAATCGAACCTGATACAGTTTGGTGCGTTGAAATATAATTACCTTAACGTAGTGGCTTTAGTTCATGGCGCAAGTCCCGTTTGCGCTCGCATAGGAAGGCGCGTCGATGCGTAGGAATTCGCGTACCATAGTTGGGGCAATCGCACTGTTGCTCGGTGTCAGCTTTGCTCAGCTCCCGTCCCGTTCCCAAAACTCTCCGAAATCGCTCTCCCCCGCGGAAAAGTCTGCTTTCTTTGACAAAGAGGTTTCGCCCGTTCTTAAGGCAAGTTGCGTCGGTTGCCACACCGGCGAAAGTGCGGGGGGGGGTCTGGATCTGAACAGTCGTATGGCTGTTCTCAAAGGGGGCGCGTCTGGTCCCGCGGTCGTACCGGGGGACTTGAAGAACAGCTTGCTCCTGCGCGCGGTATATTACGACGGTCGGCAGATGCCGCCGCAGGGCAAGTTGTCGCAGGCGAAGATCGCCATCCTAACACGCTGGGTGGAGATGGGTGCTCCGTGGAGCGCGACGAAAAGCGCGGGCACGGTCGCCGTTGCCCCCGCCCCGCACGGTCCGCCGCCCGTCAATGCCGAAACGATGCGCTTCTGGTCGTTCCAGAAGGTCAAGCGTCCGGCGGTGCCCCGCGTCAAGAATGCCGACTGGGTCCGTTCGCCCTTAGACGCGTTTGTTCTGGCGAACCTGGAAAAGAACGGCGTCAAGCCCGCGCCCGCCGCGAGTCGGGCGACATTGATCCGGCGGGCGTATTACGACGTTACCGGGTTGCCGCCAACGCCCGCGCAGGTACGCGCCTTCGTTTCCGACCCGTCGCCCAAAGCGTGGGAAACGGTCATCGACCGGCTGCTCGCCTCCCCGCAGTACGGCGAGCGGTGGGGGCGGCACTGGCTGGACCTCGTCCGTTACGCCGAAACGAACTCGTTCGAAAGGGATGGTGACAAACCCTTCGTCTGGCGATACCGCGACTACGTCATCGATTCGTTCAACAGCGACAAACCGTATAACCGCTTCGTCCGCGAGCAGTTGGCGGGCGACGAGATGCCCGGCGCGACACCGGAAACCCTGATCGCGACCGGGTATTATCGGCTCGGCACCTGGGACGACGAACCGGCGGACCCGGAGTTAGCCACGTTCGACGAACTGGACGACATCGTCTCCACGACCAGCCAGACGATGCTGGGCCTCACGGTCGCGTGCGCCCGGTGCCACGACCACAAGATCGACCCGATCCCACAAAAAGACTATTACAAGATGGTCTCGTTCTTTCGGAATGTCAAGCAGTACGGGGTCCGTAGCGGCGAGTCGGTCGAAGCGGCTTCGATACGCCCGATCTCCCCACCCGAGGAGCAGGCGCGGTTCGCGAAGGAGAACGAGGCATACGGGGCGGCGTTGCGCCAGTTGGACAAACAGATCGACGCCATCGACGCCGTAGTCAAGCCCGACCTCGGCGGCGGCGAGGTGGACGATTTCAAGCACGAGGAAAACCGCTTACATCTCGCCAAAAAGCGCGTCCCCAAGATTCTGAGTGAGGCACAGTTTGCGGAGTACGAGACGTTGACCGCCGACCGTGCCAAACTGCGCGGCGCACCGCCGAAGGGCTTGGAGAAAGCACTCGTCGTCACCGAGGGCGGCGCGAAGCCGCCCGCTACCCACGTCATGATGCGCGGCAACCCCCACTCGCCCGGCGAAGAGGTGCAACCCGGCTTCCTGTCCGTGCTCGCGCCGCCGCAACCGGTCCTCCGGGCGGTGAAGCCGGACGCCCAAACGAGCGGACGGCGCACCGCGCTCGCCGACTGGATCACGAGTGCCGACAACCCGCTCACGGCGCGGGTGATGGCGAACCGGATGTGGCAGTTCCACTTCGGGCGCGGCATCGTGCGCACCCCGAGCAACTTCGGGTTCATGGGACTCGCCCCGACGCACCCCGAACTCTTAGACTACCTCGCCTCGGAACTGGTGCGCGGCGGCTGGCGGCTGAAACCGCTCCACAAGCAGATCCTGCTATCGAGCACGTACCGCATGTCGTCGAAAGCGAACCCGGTCGCACTCGCCAAGGACCCGGAGAACGACTGGATGTGGCGGTACGACATGCGCCGCCTGAGTGCCGAGGAGGTGCGCGACTCGATCCTCGCGGCGAGCGGCAACCTCAACTTCAAAAGGGGCGGACCGAGCATCAAGGTCAAACTCCCGGCGGAAGTGCTGGCGGGGCAGTCGGTGCCCGGCGCGGGTTGGGACCTGTCGTCGCCCGAGGATCAGGCGCGGCGCAGCGTGTATATCAAGTCCAAGCGGTCGCTCGCGGTCCCGATCCTGGCGCGATTCGACGCGCCGGAAACCGACGCGACGTGCCCGGTGCGGTTCGCGACCACGCAACCGACGCAAGCCCTGGGCATGATGAACAGCGCGTTCCTGGGAGAGCAGGCGGAAGTGTTCGCGGCGGCGATCAAAAAAGACGCCGGCCCCGACCCCGCCGCGCAGGTGAAACTCGCTCTATGGCGCGTCTTCCAACGCCCGCCCACCGAGCGGGAGATACAGCGCGGTCTTGCACTGCTGACCGACCTGCGGACGAAAGATAACAAAACCGGCGACGAGGCACTGACGGCGTTCTGCCTGGTCGCATTGAACCTGAACGAATTCATCTATTTAGACTGAAAACATTATGGAAAAAGATTTCTGCGGACGGACACGACGACAGTTCCTCTGGGAAGCCGGGGGCGGGTTCGCGTCGGTGGCACTCGCCTCGATGCTCGGCACCGACGGCTTCCTGGCGAAACAGGCACTCGCCGCCGACGGCAAAACCGCGTGGAAGAACCCCCTCGCGCCGAAAACGCCGCACTTCCCGGCGAAGGCGAAGAGCATCATCTTTCTGTACATGTACGGCGGTCCGAGCCACATTGATACGTTCGACTATAAACCCGCGATGAAGGGCATGGACGGCAAAACCATCGACGTGAAAACGTTCGGGCGCGGCGGTCACAAGAACCAGGGGCGCATCGTCGAGCCGAAGTGGGACTTCAAGCAGTACGGGCAGTCGGGGAAATGGGTGTCGGACCTGTTCCCGAACCTGGCGAAGCACGTCGACGACATCGCGTTCATCCACTCCATGACGGCGGACTCGCCGATCCACGGCTCGGCGATGCTGCAGATGAACACGGGCAAGATCCTGTCCGGTAGCCCCTGCCTCGGTTCGTGGGTGAACTACGGACTCGGGAGCGTGAACGAGAATCTGCCGGGGTTTGTCGTCATGCTCGACCCGCGCGGCGGTCCGATCAGCGGTCCGAAAAACTGGAGCAGCGGCTACATGCCCGCGACGTTCCAGGCGACGACCATCGCCGCGACCGCGAACCCGATCCTCGACCTCACCCGCCCGTCGCACCTGACCGACGCCACCCAGCGACGACTCCTCGACACGATGCAGGGCTTCAACGCCGAACACGAGGCGATGCGCGGCGATAACTCCGATCTCGCCGCCCGTATCGCGTCCTACGAACTCGCGTATAAGATGCAGGCGACCGCCCCCGAAGCCACGGAACTCGCGAAGGAGCCGGAGGCGATCAAGGAGATGTACGGGCTGAACGACAAGCGCACCGAGGTTTTCGGGCGGCAGTGTTTGATGGCGCGGCGTCTGGTCGAGCGCGGGGTGCGCTACATCCAGATCTATTCCGGCGGCTCGCACAACGACGCCAACTGGGACGCGCACGGCGATCTGGTCAAGAACCACACGCTCCACGCCGGAGAAACGGATAAGCCGATAGCCGCGCTCCTCCAGGACCTGAAACAGCGCGGTCTGCTCGACTCGACACTGATCGTC
>JACMMA010000854.1 GCA_014379275.1 Armatimonadota bacterium
GCCCACATGAACGGGTGCATCCGGGTTTCGTCTAAGCCGTCGCCATAGGTATCTTTTTGCGCGTCGGTCATCAGGGCGCAGAACTCCTCCACGGAAAGCTCACGCTCGCGTCTGCGTTCGAACACGGCTTCTTCAAACTGGAACCGGCTCGTAATATCCACGACTACCTGACACTGCCCCTGTAAAGACGCTTCAAGAATCGCCACCTGCTCCGCTTCATTCGCCGTTTTCAGCACCGCTTCTTTGACGATGGTTTCGCAGAAGATGCTCGCGGTCTCCGCGAGTGTCATCGGGGTACCGGACTGCAGGGGGGTCCGGTCCGCCAGACACAGATTATGGTAGCCGTGGCCGAGCTCGTGCGCGAGCGTGGAAACGCTGTCGAACGAGGGGCGAAAATTCTGGAGGATGCGCGATTCCCCCCGGCGCATCCCCATACAGAACGCGCCGTCACGCTTGCCCGGGCGCGCTCCGGCATCGACCCATTTCTCCCTGAAGGCACGTTCGGCAAACTGGCGCAGTTTCGGGCTGTACGCGCCGAACTGTTCCGCGATAAACGTTTCCGCTTCCGCCCACGAGTACGACTTGTTCGCCGTTTCGTCCCCTATCGGCGCGAACATGTCGTACCAGGGGAGCGAGGTTATCGGGGACCGGTCGTGGGGAGCGCCCTGTTCCCTGTTCACCAGGCTTGCTTTCGCCTGCAGATATTTGCGGAACATCGGGAACGACTTTCGCGCCGCCGACAGCATCGCATCCAGCGTCCCGCGGTCAATATGGTTGCCGAACGCGGCGGAATCTATCGGCGATCCCCAGCCGCGTCGCTGCGCGATGGCGCCGGTCTCATACTTGATGCTGTTCATCGCGGCGGCGAGCGGCACGGCAACGGTTTGCCAGGCGGTGAGTTCGGCTTCGTAGGCTTTGCGACGGGTTTCGCGGTCCGTGTCGGTCGCCATCGCGCGGATCACACTCATCGGGAGGGACTCCGTTTCGCCGCTCTCTTTGGGGTACGGCACCGCGAGTTGCGAGGTCAGGTCACCGTGCAGTTTCGACCATGCCGCGCCGCCGGATGGATAAAGTAGCGCGGACAGTTCTTCCTCGGCGGGCGACATCTGATGTGTCGCGGCGATCTGCGCTTCCCGGACGTAGTACTCGTGCGTCCGTGCGGTTTCGGACGCGACGAAAAGTGATTCGGGATCAAGCGACCCTAGAAACGCGGTGTAGCGTGTCCCGCAAACCCCGAGCGTGACGTAATGTTTTTGCAGTTCGCTCCGCTTTGCCTGCGCCAGGGCATCGCGCGAATCGGTGGTGGTAAACAGCGCGATATACCCGTTTACGACGCGCGAGTTATCCAGAAGGGCGTTGTAAGCGTTGGTCGCCGCCTCATACGCACGGACGATCTCTGCCGTCGTAGCCTGGTTCTTCGGCGAACGGGCGGCGATGTTTTCGCGATCCCAGAGCTGTTTAAGCGCGGCGATTTCCGCGATCAAGGCGTCGAACGCCGTGTTGAACTCGGGCGAGTCGAGGGCGGGGAAAAACGCGGTCGTGTTCCAGAGCGGCAAAGTACCGTTTTGAACGGAATCCTGGGTCGATGAGGTGGCTTCATCGCTAGCGACGACGAGTTCCAGAAAACAGGCTGTTTGCATAGCGTTGATTGTAGCATATTGTGACGAGTTCGTGGCACCGGGTATAACAGGCGGGTGCCCCCGAAATCACCGGCACAAGGCGGGAAAGCCCGCGGAGTCTTACTTATGAAATTATCCCTGAATGGTGCTCGCCTTGGCGCGGGCAATCTGAACCTGATGCAGTTCGTTGACCTCGCGGCGCGGCACGGCTTTAGCGGGGTGGATACCGGCGTCGGCGCGGCGAAGCAGCTGGTCGAGACGCTCGGCGACGTGTCGGCGGCGAACGATTACCTGTTGGAGAAAGGCGTGGTTCTCGCCACGTTCGGTCTCGACGTGCAGTGGCGCAACACCGCCGAAGCGTTCTCCGAGGGGATCGCCAAACTTCCCGTACAGGCCGAACTGATGGCGTCGCTCGGCTGTACCCGGTGCCTGACCTGGATGCTGCCGTCGTCCGATGTCCCGCAGGACGAGTGGATGGCGCGCACCGTGCGGCGGTTTACCGAAGTCGGTACGATCTTCGGCGACAATGGCATTCGCTTCGGACTGGAATGGGTCGGACCGCACCACCTGCGCACAGGCGGCGCGAACGCGGCGGGTCCGTACGAGACGGTGACGAACATCCCGACCACGCTCGAATTGATCCGTTCTATCGGGCGCGACAACATCGGGCTATTGGTGGACTCGTACCACTGTTATACGACCGGCGCGGGCGAGGCGGAAGTCGCCGCCCTGACCGACGCGCAGATCGTGCACGTGCATATCAACGACGCCCCGAAAGGCGTCGGACCGGCGGGCGCGAAGGACGGCGAACGGCTCCTTCCGGGCGAAGGCGAGATCGATCTGGATGGTTTTCTGCGCGGCCTGAAAACGGCGGGATACACCGGCTACATCGCCGCCGAAGTCCTCGCGCCACAGGATCTCGCGCCGAACGCCGAGGAAGGCGCCGACAAGGTGCGCACCTCGCTACGAAACCTCGGGCTTTGATCCGCCGTATAATGGGGTGATGAACAACTTGTCCGAAGACTTCGCGGAACGACCACACCCCGCCGACGTGACCGCCGCCGAGACGCAAAATTCCCGGCGGCGGCTGGCTCTCGGCTTGATGATCGCGTTGTCCCTGAACATCGCGTTCCTCACGGGGGGCGCGGCAATCGCGAATTACGTGTCCGCGATTTTCCGCCCGTTCTTTTTCAAGACCGACAAAATGGTCTACGTTACGCTCGACGTCACGCCGTCGCCGTCGCCTACTCCGTCGCCCGTACCCGGCGGGGAGTAGGCGACGGGGGTTTAGAAACCCCCGTCTTGTCGCGCCCCAAGATCAGCAACGTCCCGCCCGCGATCATGCCAGGTAACATGAGCACGCCGACTACCGGGATCAGCGAAACGAACCCGGCGGCGAGCGCGAACGTCACCGTGCGGACGTTCAGCGCACCGAACAGTTCGCGCCACTGCGGACCGAGCGTTTTTCCGCGCCGCGCAAAAATCGGCGACGTGTAATCGAGCAGTCCGATAATGCTCGCCGCCAATATGCCGGGAATCGGACCGAACACGAAGCCCAGCCCGAACGACAA
>JACMMA010000855.1 GCA_014379275.1 Armatimonadota bacterium
CGGCACCCCGAGCGACTTGCCTTTGATGTCCCACAGTGCCTGCTCGATTCCGGCTATCGCGGACAGCAGGATTGCCCCGCCGCGATAAAAGCCGCCTCGATGTAGCGTCTGGAAAAGATCCTCGATCCGGTTGGCGGACTTGCCGACGAGAAAGTCGGACATCTCGTGGACGCATGCGCGGACGGTCTCTGCCTTCCCCTCGACTATCGGTTCGCCCCAACCGACAATGCCGTCCTCCGTCTCGACCTTGAGAAAAAGCCACCGCGGCGCGACAAGGAACGTTTCGAGCCGCGCTATTTTGTTTTGCATCATGTCGATCAGTTCTCTGTCCGCGTTAACGTTCCTCCTTTACTTCGTCTGCGAATCCTCGCGTAATGGCAACACGAGTCGCAAAAGGTCACCCACGGTGCGGTGGGATTCAATCGGATGACGAAGCGGCATCGTGTGATCGATCGTGTAATGGTTACGGCGACCGTCGCGGACACGTACTATTATTTTGCCCTCCTCCAACTCCATAACGATCCGCTGCACCGCGCGCTCCGTAATGCCGACTTTGACCGCGACGTCGCGCAGTCGCATCTCGCCATCACCTGCCAGACATACCAGAACGTGCGCATGGTTTGTAAAGAACGTCCAATCCATAAAAGAAATTATACCGTAAAACTTGACACGAAATATATTTCGTGTATTATATGTCGTATATTATCGAAGGGAGTATGCGATGAGTTTTCAGCGAGAGAATGTGGTGCCGGTTACTGTAGCGCACGGTGACGGGATCGGACCAGAAATTACTGGTGCTGTCGTCCGTATATTGCTGGCGAGTGGGGCACGACTCTACATCGAACCGGTGCAGATCGGAAAAACGGTTTATGAGTGTGGGGTCAGTTCCGGTATCGGACCCGAGGCATGGGAGTCAGTTCGTAGAACAAAGGTTTTACTGAAAGGCCCCGTGACTACCCCGCAGGGAGGCGGGTTAAAGAGTGTGAACGTCACGTTGCGCAAAACGATGGGATTGTATGCGAACGTCCGTCCGTGTCAGGCGTATGCGCCGTATGTACACACTCGCCATCCCGGAATGGATGTGGTAATCATCCGAGAGAACGAGGAAGACCTGTACGCGGGCATCGAGCACCGCCAGACTGATGAAGTGATGCAGTGCCTGAAACTCATCACTCGCCCCGGTTGCCAAAGGATCGTCCGATACGCGTTTGAGTATGCGCGGCTACACGGGCGAAAGCGACTGACCTGCATCACCAAAGACAACATCATGAAACTTACCGACGGACTGTTTCATAAAATCTTTGACGAAATCGGCGGTGATTATCCGGACATTACCCAGGATCACATGATCGTGGATATCGCGGCGGCACGACTGGCGGACACGCCGCAAGATTTCGATATGATCGTGACCACCAATCTTTACGGTGACATTCTTTCCGACATCGCCGCGCAGGTCGCCGGGTCCGTCGGACTCGCGGGATCGGCCAACATCGGTAACGATGTCGCAATGTTCGAAGCGATACACGGCTCCGCACCGCTCATTGCCGGCAAGGACATTGCGAACCCCTCCGGGATGTTACAGGCAGCCGTGATGCTGCTGATTCATATCGGGCAAGCCGATGTCGCGGAGCGAGTCCAGAACGCATGGCTACGGACGATAGAAAGCGGGATTCACACCGAAGACGTCTACCAGGACGGCGTAAGCAGAGTCTGTGTCGGGACGAGGGCATTCGCCGACGCGGTGATCAAGAATCTCGGCGAGAAGCCGCAGAGCTTGCACGCCGTCGCGTTCGCCGACAGTGCCGCGCCGCTCGGGAAGACGTTGCGAGAGGATTTCGCCATCAGCCGCGAGACACCCGCCGAAAAAACTCTCGTCGGGGTCGACATATTCCTGCACTGGGGCGGCAACTCGGCGGACGAACTCGCCATGAAAATCAGCGACATACATTCGGAGTCGCTACGCCTGGAAATGATCACCAATCGCGGGGTCAAGGTATGGCCGGACGGGGTGCCGGAAACGTTCAAAACCGACCACTGGCGGTGCCGATTCAAGGCGAAAACCCCGGACGGAACGATCCGCCATTCCGACATCGTATCGCTCATGGCGAAGATGACCGGCTTCCGGTTGGACTTCATCAAGTCGGAAAATCTGTGCGACTTCGACGGCGTACCCGGTTATGCCATGGGACAGGGGCAGTAGCGAAGAGCGGTCGGTGCGCGGAGATCCCGGAGAAAGGCGGTGGGGCGGTCGGTGCCCCGCCGCTACCATACAGAAAAGGCGTAGCATCCGTCGCGGGCAATTTCTGTCCATCCTCACTAAAGAGTACGGATCGGCACGACGTGTTACGCGTGAACGGAACCTCACCATGGGCATACTGTCACAACGGGGCGGCAACCTTTCGCTGTCGAAAGACCAGCCGAACATGGAAAAAATTATTGTCGGGCTAGGCTGGGATTCGGGCGAACGACCGGGCGAAGATTTCGACCTCGACGTGCTGACCTTTCTGCGCGACGACACGGGAAAAGTCCGCTCGGGATTCATACGGATTTTGAACAACGCGACAAACGGCGAGATCACCAAATACGATCTGATCTCGCCGACGTTTCTCCGAGTCCTGAACAATGTGCGACAGAACGAGACCATCCGGTATGAACTGTCTAAGGACGCGTGGCAAGACACCGCCGTGATCCCGGGAGAGCTCTACCGCTACGAACGTGAGTGGAAGTTCGGTGCCCTCGGGCAGGGGGCTGCGGGTGGTCTCGCCGTGCTGGTCGCTTCTTACGGCGTCGACATCGGTTAGGCGGGGTGTGTACGGTTCACCGAGACTACCCGCGGAGTCACGTTGCCCCGCCACGTCGGCGGTCAATAACGGGATCGTACGCGGCGAATCGCCCGGAGTACCGAAGGCACGCGGATTCGGATCAGGGCGACTGTATGACGAGGACGCGAACCCTGGGTGTGTATACAGAGCCGGTAGGTTTTCGCGCAACAAAACGCAGGATTCGCGGGTCTGTCTGGGGAACCGATGGCGTAATGACCGCGTCGGCGGTAACAATTCATTTCGTATCGTGAAAGGTAGCTTATTATGGGAGTATCGCTGCAAAAAGGCGGCAACGTTTCGCTGACCAAAGCCGAACCCGGCCTGGAGAAGATC
>JACMMA010000856.1 GCA_014379275.1 Armatimonadota bacterium
AGCCGTTGCGGGCGGGGTGTTGCTCCGGCAGGACTTCAACGGGTCGGCCTCATGGTCCGGTTTGTCTGCCGCGCCAGCCGCCGCGGGCGTCGCGGCCCGTGCCGCGCTGAAGCCGGTCGGGACGATCGACGCTTCCAAATCCACTACGCCGTCCGGGGCGGCGCTACTGACGGTTAGCGGCGCGGCGAAAGGTAAATGGAGTGCGGCACTGACGAGCGGCTTGCTCCCGGTCCGCAACCCGGAAACGAACCTCGCTAAACTCACGCTCAGTTTCGACCACTCCGTTTCTGCGGTGCGACCCGTCACCGTGCGCATCGAATCGTTCGACGCGAACAAGAAACGCACCGGCGGGCGCGAGGCGATCGTCTACCCCGCCGCGCCCGACTTTTATCTGCGCTCGGCGATCGAACTCTCGACCATGAAATCGTTCGGCGGCGGCGCGTTCAAGCCGACCGACCCGTTCGTCAAAATCACGTTCCAGGTAGATGGTTCGCCAGGCGATTCCGGAGCAGTCGAGACGGAGCTACGTGTAGACAACGTCGCCTATGCCCGCCCTGCTTTTTATGTCAGTCCCAAAGGCGATGACAAAAACGACGGGCGCACCGAGAAGACCGCTTTCGCGACGCCGCAGAAAGCGATCGACGCCGCGCAACCCGGCGATATCGTGCTGGTCATGGACGGCACCTATGTGCCGCACGACTCTCAGGAAGGGGTAGTCGCCTTCCGCCGCCCCGGAACGCCCGCCGCGTGGATCTCGCTCAAAAACTATCCGGGACAAAAGCCGATGTTCTCCTCGGTCGGCGCATGGAACGCGATCCGGATCGGGCAACGTGGTACCGGGGAGATGCCGAGTAAAGAGCCCGCGCTGGCGTACCTGGAAGTGCGCGGCTTGCACATCCGCGGCGACGCCGACGTGGCGAAGGAGAAGTACGCCGACAAGATCGGCAAATCCGATCCGTACACGAATGGCAATGGCATCTTTTTTACCGGATCGCGCGAAACGAACCTTCCCCACCATCTGCGCATCGCCGACAACCTCATCGAATATAACGCGGGCGCGGGCGTCGCCGGTATCAAGGGGGACTGGGTGACGGTCGAGAATAACATCGTCCGCGACAACTGCTGGTACATGATCTATGCCGGTTCCGGGATCTCGTTCCTCGATTCCGATAACTTCGATTCCGCAGACAACGTCTACAAATCCCTGATCCGTGACAATGTCACCAGCGGGAACCGGTGCTTCATCGCGTGGGCGCAGATCAAGAAAATCTCGGATGGCAACGGGATCATCGTCGATACGAACAATGCGCCGACAAAGAACCACGTTTATTTGGGACGCACCCTGATACAAAACAACCTGACGTTCAACAACGGCGGGTCCGGGATTCACGCCTACAAGAGCCACCGCGTCGATATTATCAACAACACGGCGTACCACAACGGCGCGTCGCCCGAACTCAACTGGGGGCAGATCTTCGTCCAGAACGCCGACGACATGAAGATGATCAACAACATTTCCGTATCGCGCCCCGGTCAGCCGGTCAACTCGGTCGGTCCCGACGGCGGCGATCAGAAGAGCACCAATGTCGTGCGAGCGAACAATCTTTATTTCGGTGGGCTGACGCCGAAACTAACGGGGGACGGGGACGTTTTCGCGGACCCGATGTTCGTGAACGCGTCCACAGATTATAAGGTCGCCGATTTCCACGTCAAGCCCGGTAGCCCGGCACTCAAATCGGGGTGGCAGGGGGCGATACTGCCTCTCCGCGATCTCGACGGCAAACCGCGCCCGGTAGCCATCGCACCGGACCGGGGGGCGTATCAGTTCGGATCGGCACCGTCACGGGTCGTTTCCGGGAAGTAATCACGGCCGACTACGATTCCGGCGAACGACGCGTACGCCTCGGCAGAGCGATTGCTCGTCGGAATAGTGGAGTCCGTTCATATCCCGCATGAAATCTAATGCTATGTCACATGAAACAATACCTTCCTTTCGATTAGGGCGTCGCTCGGTGCGGGCGATCCTCAGAGTGGCCGCCCTGATGGGGTCCAGTATTCCTGCCCTTACCGCACTGGCGCAAAATACCGCCGAGCCTGCGTATCAAGGGATGCAGCCCGAGATCGTGCAGGGCGTCCAGGACGGGATGGCGACGGGCAAGCCGAAAATCCGCCACGTCTATCTCGCCGCGCCGGACACACTAGCGGTTGTGATCGACACGCAGCATATTTGGAGCGCACCGGTACAAAAATATGTCCCGAAACCGGGTGACACCATCAAACGGAGCGGACCACAGAACTACGGTCCCAATGGTAGTAAACAGTTCTTCTGGAACCGCTTTATCATTCGCGACGGGGCCCAGCTCGGCAATGTCGTCGGTTTGCAGGAAGATCACTACATCCCGAACTATCAACTCAAGGGTGAGGCTCTGGATACCGTTTGGGCGGATAACCCGGCGCACTTCACGCTCACTTCCAGCGACGACGCGGCGTACCGCGCCGCCGGGGTGCCATCCGCCATCTTCCGCAAGTCCAAGCCGGAAATGTACGAGTGGACGGATAAGGGCAAGCAGGAAGGCACGGCGCGACACGAACTGTATCTGAAATTGCCGCACCCTTTGCAGCCGGGCAAGCGCTATACGCTCGGTTTTGCCCAGGGGGGACAGTTCGAGAAGCCGGTTTCTTTCGTGTTTGACGACGCGAAATTGCGCAGCGAAGCCATCGAGGTGACGCAGTCCGGGTATCACCCGCGCCAGACCGAAAAAATAGCCCGCCTTTTCCAGTGGCTCGGCAACGGCGGCGGCGTGGATTTCGCCGCGTTCAAGAACTTCCTCCTGGTAGACGACAAGACCGGGGCGACCAAATTCCGGGGCGAGGTTACGTTGCGGGCGGCGGGCGATCCGGCCCGAAAGCAGGCACCGGAGCGCACCGCTGATATCGGTGACACGCTGCCCGCGCCGACATACCGGCTCGATTTTTCCGCGTTTTCGACGCCGGGCATGTACCGCATCGTCGTGCCGGGGTTGGGCACCTCGTTCCCCTTCCGTATCGACGAAAACGTCTGGGTGGACGTGGCTAAAGTCACGGCGCACGGCTTCCTGAATCAGCGTTCGGGCATCGAACTGGGACCGCCGTACACGAAGTACAAGCGTCCGCGCAACTTCCACCCTGCCGACGGTATTCCGATTTTCCGCACCGACCCGACGATCTTTTTTGACACGACACTATTCCCCCCCAAAGGCGGCGGCAACTCGTTCAAGCGCATTCAGGCGTCGATCCGGGAGGACCAGACCGTGCCGAATGCGTGGGGCGGCTGGCACGACGCGGCCGACTTTGATCGCTCGATTTTGCCACAGGGTCATATGCGTGCTGTCCACGCGATGCTCGACCTTTATGCGTCGAACCCGGCTTATTTCGAGAAACTGAGCCTGAACCTTCCCGAATCGAAGAACACTATTCCCGACATCATCGACGAGGCACTGTGGTGTACGGACCTGTTCCTCCGGATTCAGGAAGCCGACGGCGGCGTGCCGAGCGCGGTCGAGTCTATCGAGCACCCTTCGGAGCCGAGTTGGCTACTTAAACAGCCGACGGCGATAACACCCCCGACACCGGAAACCTGTTACGTCTACGCCGCCGCCGCGGCACAAATGTCGCTGTCGCTACAAAAATACGACGCGAAGCGTGCCCGCAGCTACCGCGACAGTGCGCTGAAGGCGATGGAATGGGCGGTCAAAAATCCGCAAGTGCCCAACATCTACCATTCCGATGCGGAAGTCAAACAGAACAGTGCCCTCGCGCATGTGTGGCTCTATGGTCTAACCGGCGACCAGAAGTGGCACGACGCGTTCAAGGAATCGCTTAAAGTAAACTACCCCAACGGCATCAATGGTGTCAAAACCTTAGCCGGGAACGGCCCGTGGGCTATCGCAGAGTACGCCCTCCTTTCGAAAGAGCAGGCGGATGCGGAGCTACAAAGCCAGTGCCGCCGCATCGTCCTCGCTACCGCCGACGCCAAGGTCGCCGACACGACGAAATGGGCGTATGGTCTGGCTCCCCAGCGATACAATTGGGACGAGCGGCTGGGAACGAGTTGGGAACTCGTCACCGCACACCGCCTGACCGGCGATGCCAAATATATCACGACCATGGAACGCGCCGCGCAGTTCGGACTCGGTCTGAATCCGAGTAACACTAGCTACACGACCGGGATCGGGTCCCGTCAGGTCGTGCCATTCCACATCGACGCGCGGAATCTGGGCGTTCGTTATCCCGAAGGTATCACCACCGTGGGTCCGTCCCCGCGCAACGTCTGGCGCGGCAGTGTCACGGAAAAGCGTATGGACACGGCGGGTCTTTTCCCAGCGTGGGAAAACTGGCCTTGGGCGGAGAGCAACTTCAACATCCGCGAGCCGGTTCTCACCGAACATGTCGTCGGGGGCAACATGGCGAACGTGCTACTGACCCGCGCGTACTTGGCGCAAGCATTGAGCGGTGCCCCGTTAAAAGAGAGTGCGAGAAGAGTACAAAAATGATGAACCGATCTATGTCCCGCGTGCTACCCATTTCGGCGGTATTGACTCTGGCGGCGGCGGCTGGTGTCGCGAGTGTCGTTACCGCCGCTCAGACCACGAAGGATGCCAAAGCATCCGCACCCGCCGTTACTCCCGCTCACGGAGGACCGCTCCTGCGGGAAGACTTCAACACCCCAGGCGTCTGGTCCGAACTGTCCGCGACCGGTGCCGGGGGGACCGCCGCGCTCAAGCCGATGGGCACGATAGATGTCGCCGACACCACCGCGCCGTCCGGGGCGGTGGTGCTCAATGTGGACGCCGCGAAAGGCGGGGCGTGGAACGCGGCACTGACGAGCGGCTTGCTCCCGGTCCGCAACCCGGAAACGAACCTCGCCAAACTCACGCTCAGTTTCGATCATTCCGTCTCGTCGGTGCGCCCCGTGACGGTGCGCATCGAATCGTTCGACGCGAACAAGAAACGCACCGGCGGGCGCGAGGCGATCGTCTACCCCGCCGCGCCCGACTTCTACCTGCGTTCGGCAATCGAAGTATCGACCATGAAATCGTTCGGCGGCGGTTCGTTCAAACCGAAAGACCCGTTCGTCAAGATCACGTTCCAAATCGGGAACCTGCCCGCCGGGATGACGGAAACTGACCCGCCCGAGCTGCGCGTAGATAATGTCGGCTATGCTACGCCCGCGTTTTATGTCAGCCCGAAGGGGAGCGACAAGAACGACGGGCGCACGGAAAAGACCGCGTTCGCCGACCCGCAGAAAGCCGTGGAAGCCGCGCAGCCGGGCGACATCATTCTTCTGATGGACGGCACCTATAACCGCGCCCCGACCTCCTCGATTCACGAGGGCATCGTCGGGTTCCGCCGCGGCGGGACGCCCGCCGCGTGGATCTCGCTCAAAAACTACCCCGGTCAGCACCCGGTCCTGACCTCCGACGGTTGGAATACGATCAAGATCGGGCGCGGGACCAACGGTCGGGGACCCGGCGGCGAGAAGAGCAAGGAGCCCGCACTGGCGTATCTGGAGGTGCGCGGCTTGCACATCCGGGGGATCGCCGACACCGCCAAAGAAAAGTATCCCGAGCGTATCGGCAAGGTCGATCCCCTCACGAACGGTAACGGGATCGGCGGGGGGGGCGGTTCCGAAACCTACGTACCCCATCACCTGCGGTTCGCCGACAACCTTGTGGAATATTGTACCGGTGCCGGCATCGGTATGGGGGACGCTGACTGGGTGACAGTCGAGAACAACATCATCCGCAACAACTGCTGGTACATGATCTATGCCGGGTCCGGCATCTCGGTTCTCGGGACGGCGAACTTCGATTCCGCCGACAACGTTTATAAAACGCTGGTACGCAATAATATCACTAGCGGGAACCGATGCTACATGCCCTGGGGAAAGGTCAAAAAGATCTCCGACGGAAACGGCATCATCGTGGATAGTACCTGGGTGCCCAAAGACAACCGTGCGTATAAGGGGCGCACACTGATTCAGAATAATGTGTCGTTCAATAACGGCGGCTCGGGGATTCACGCCTTCCGCGCGCACCGCGTGGACATCATCAACAACACGGCATATTACAACGGTGCGTCCCCGGAACTGAACTGGGGGCAGATCTTCGTCCAGATCACCGACGACATGAAGATGATGAACAATATCCTTGTTTCGCGTCCCGGTCAACCCATTAATTCAGTCGGGAAAGACGGCGGCGACCAGAACAGCAAGAACGTCGTCCGGGCGCACAACGTCTATTTCGGGGGACTGACCCCGAAACTGACCGGCGAAGGGGACGTTTTTGCGGACCCGTTGTTCGTCAACGCGTCCACGGACCACAAGGTCGCCGACTTCCGCGTCAAACCCGGTAGCCCGGCGATCGGTGGGGGGATGCGCACGGCGTTCATGCCGTACCTCGATCTCGACGGCAAGCCGCGTGTAGCGGCTGCCGCGCCGGATCGGGGTGCGTATCAATACGGAAAGGTCACGGCAACTACTGCCACGGCTGCTTCGAAATCCGCCAGCGGCGTTCGCTAAACGCGCCGCGGAAAGGAACGATGGGTGTCGCTCCGGCAGAACGGTGCGTATTTCGGCGGGTCGCCGCCCGGCTACAACCAGAAGGTTATTCACACCCCCCACCCGATGCCATAAAGTTAAAAGTTTTTTCGTGCTTTTTCCGGATTCTGTACATTTCACTTATTATGTAGCATAGCTTGACCGGCAGAACGATAGTCTATTGCAATCTGTTTGAGAGTAAAATGATTCCAGAGGATCGGGAGGATCGAGTTATGAGAAAAGTCGTGTCGCTGATGCACATGTCGCTGGATGGATATGTCGAAGGGCCGAACGCGGAAATGGATTGGATCAAAATCGAGGAGCCCGTCTTCGAGTTCGTGGATCGCTTTATCCCGCAGGTCGGCACCGCGCTCTACGGCCCGAAGACCTTCGGCATGATGGAGGCTTACTGGCCGTCGGTGCTCAGCGGTGAGACCGCGACCGGGCACACCATGCGTCACGCCCGCTGGTACGCCGACGCCCAAAAGATTGTCTTTTCCCGCTCCCGAACCGATCTGGGCAGCACGAGTGCCCGCCTGATCTCCGGCGGCAACCTGGCCGGCGAACTGGCGGTGCTGAAGCAGGGCGAAGGCAAAGACATCATGATCTTCGGCAGCCCCGGTCTGACCCACTCCTGCCTGGAAGCCGGACTGGTCGATGAGATTGTCATGACACTCAGCCCGATTCTCCTTGGCGCAGGCACACCGATGTTCCCGGCCGGTATGAGCCGAACCGATCTGCAGCTTCTAGAAGCGGTGCCGTTTGCCGCCGGCAGTGTCGGGTTTCACTACCGGGTGGCAAAGGCGGCGGGAACGGCGTGAAGTCCATGCGTCTCTCTCACATAGTTGTGGTAGACGCCGCGAAAGCAGGTGTTATCGGGGATGACATCACGCCAGACACCGCACGGATTCGGTCGATGAAGCAAGAAATGACCGCGTTGCTCGCCGACTGGTGCGAGGGCTTGTTGCGTCACCAGATAAACGCCCCCGCCGATCCTGAGCGACACGGCGCATTGATCTGCCCGGACTGCGGCTTCCTTCACGGGCGATGCGCCGACGCCGTGTACCCGTTTATACGGATGGCGCGGGCTACGGGTGAGGATCGGTGGATACAGGTAGCTGTCGCCGTACAGCGATGGTCGCATACCGTTTCGCACGAGAACGGCTCCTTCCGTAACGATGTTTCCGGGAATAACTGGGACGGGATCACTGTTTTCGCGGTGCTGGCGCTGGCCGAAGCGTTGCACGAGCACGGCGACCTACTGCCGGACGCGACACGCTCCCGCTGGATGGAACGCCTCGAACGCGCGGCGCGATGGATCAACGGCGTGGACTGGGCGGATCACGGCACCATCAACTACCCGATATCGGCGGCGGCGGCGTTGGCTGCCGCGTCGCGCGTTCTCGGTGACGGGATGCTCCTCGATACCGCCCGGCATTGGGGAACATGGGCGCGGGATTACTTCCTGCCCGGCGGTATCCTGTTCGGCGAGGGACCACGGGTGCCGACGAAGCGCGGAATCTATGCCGTGGACGCGCTGTACAATCTCGAAGAATCGCTACCCAACTACGCCCTGTACGCGGAGATCACCGGCGATGCCGAAGCCCGTGCGCTGATTCTGCGCTCGTTCGCATCGCACCTCGATTTTCTCCTCCCCGACGGTTCGTATGATGCCGGGTGGTGTTCGCGCAGTTTCAAGTGGACACTGTGGGGTAGCCGGACCAGCGACGGGATCGCGGGACTGCTCCCCTACACCCGCTTCGATGACCGCATCGCCGAAGCCGTGTGGCGTAATATCGAGTATCTGCACTCTTGTACGCACGACGGGTTGCTTTACGGCGGTCCGCACCTTCAATCGCACGGACGCCCCCCTTGCATCCATCACACGTTCGCGCACGCGAAAGCACTCGCCGCCGCGCTGGACGGCGGGCACTTCGCGGACAAACGGCGCGACCTGCCCGCCGACAAACCGCGCGGGATTCGCACCCGCCCCGCCCTCGGCACGACGTTCGTTTCGCACGGCGACTGGCGCGCGTCGTTCACGGTTTCCGATGTGTTCTACGGCGCACGGGGTTCCCATGCCAGCGGCGGCGCGATGACGATGCTCTGGCACGCCGCGACCGGTCCGCTGTGTGTTTCCAGCATGAGCCAGTACGACCGGATCGAGGGGCGCAACATGGCGACGATGCGGTCGGAAACCGAAATCGCGGTACTGACACCGCGCCTGGAACACGGCACGTTTTCGGGTGCCCTGGATTGGAACGCGACACTACAGGCGGGCGAAGACTCCGTCGCGGCCAGTGGACGGCTGACCGACCTCCAGGGTGAACCCGCAGGCGAGTTCTTGCTGGAAACTCGCTTCGAGAAGGATACAGTTCACTTTCACGCGCGGGGGGAAGGTGCCGTCTTCGTGTTGCCGGTCGTCTCGCGGGGCGGTGAGAGGGTTGAGTGGTCGGCGCACCGGGTGGAAATACACAAGCCACATGCGAGCGTGATTTGCGAGTCGACGGGCATAATTCGAGGCGATGCAAACCGCATTTTCCATTTCGTGCCCGGAGTGCAAGCGGTGCGTCTCGAAATCAACGTGCCTGCCGGGGGTTTGGACGTGTTCTTACAAGTACGGAGGTAGCTCATTATGGACTTTCTTTTTTTTTTCCTGCGCGGACGGCGCCAACCTTACGTTGGATCGTTGTTACCTGCGGTGCTCGTTAGTGGTTGGTGGTTGTGGGTCGGTCCTTTCCCGCGAATCTGTCGGCTCCGGTTTTTCACGGCGTGAAAAACCGTAGCCGACAGATTCGCGGGAAAACAGCAAGGGCTAACGCGGTTCACATAGCTGGAAAGAGCACCGCAGGTAACAACGATCCAACGTAAGGTTGGCGCCGTCCGCGCAGGATAAAGAAAAAAGAG
>JACMMA010000857.1 GCA_014379275.1 Armatimonadota bacterium
TCCCCGCCGGGTGCGAAGGTCTGCTCTTCGCCCCGTATCTCGCGGGCGAGCGCAACCCATATTTCGACCCACAGGCACGCGGCGCGTTCGTCGGCGCGACGCTACGCACGTCGAGCCGCGACTGGTTCGCCCGCGCGGTTCTGGAAGGCGTTTCCTACGGCTTCAAGGATCTGATGACGCTTCTGGAATCATCCGGCGCGCCGATCAACGAAGTGCGCGTCATGGGCGGCGGCACAAAGTCGGACCTGTGGCGACAGATCCTTTCCGACGTGGTCGGACGCTCTTTGCACCGCGTAAACAACGACGAAGGACCGGCGTTCGGCGCGGCACTCCTGGCGATGGTCGGCACCAACCAGTATCAGTCCGTCCCCGAAGCGTGCGCGGCGACGATCCAGACAACGGACGAGACCACGCCCGGCGCGAACGTCGACACGTACAAGAAATACTACCCGATGTACCGCTCCCTCTACCCCGCGCTCAAACAAACCTTCGCGGATGTCGCGGCGGCGACCGGGTAAAATGAAGCGTCGTGGCAAGTGTTTACCGGGCGCGACGCCGAAAGGAGCGAGACCATGTACGAAGGTGGAACACAAACTTTAGAAGAGCGCGTGACGCAGTTAGAGCAGGAGATGCAGGAAGTAAGGCAGAGTAGAGCCGTCAAGCCGATTATCGAGAGCGAAATTCCGTGGTGGGAGAGGATATACGGTACCTTCGCCGGTAGCGAGGAATTTCTCAGTGCCATGCGGGCAGGGCGCGAGTACCGCGAGTCGTTGCGCGAACCTGACCCGGACGAGGAGGAGCAAGCATCGCCTCAATGATTCGAATTTTAGACACCGACCACATGAGTTTTTTGCAGTATGACGGCGATGAAGCGAAAGCAATCCTACTGCGGCTTCGTAGCGTTCCGAAAGATGACATCGCGACCACGGTAGCGACCTATGAGGAGCAGATGCGCGGGCGCATGGCACGGTTAGCCAGCACGAACAAACCCCAGGAGCAGATCGTCATGTACCGCGAGATGAAGCAGTCGTTGCAACAGTACTGCTTCATCTCCGTCCTCGATTTCGATACCACCGCGTCGGCGGAGTTTGCACAGCTTCGTAAAACCTACCCACGTCTCGGCACGATGGACCTGAAAATAGCGGCAATCGCACTCGCGAATAACGCGACTCTGCTGACGCGTAACAGCCGCGATTTCGACAAGATCCCGGGCCTGCTTATCGAGGATTGGACCGTTTGATGCCGTTCGGGGCAGTCACGGATGGCGGCTCCCGAAAAGCGAAATTTTTCACCGAACGCGCCCTCGCACGGATGGCGCGGCGGCTACCGATCAACCGAAAGATTCCCTGAACCATTATGGAAGACATGAATAATTATGCACCCGCCGACAACCGGTACGATAACACGAAGGGCTGGTTCCGCCGCTCGGGACGATCCGGCTTACTGCTCCCGCTGATTTCCATCGGGTGCTGGCATAACTTCGGTGATCCGGGGACGGACGCCGGGCACCACGCGGACGAACATTCGCTCCACGAGAACGCTAAGGCGATGCTTTTCACGTCGTTCGATAACGGCATCACGCACTTCGACCTCGCCAACAACTACGGGCCGAAGCCCGGGGCGGCGGAAACCCGTGTCGGACGCATCCTGAAAGAAAACTTCAACGCCTATCGCGATGAGTTGATCATCTCTACCACAGCCGGTTACGGGATGTGGGCGGGGCCGTACGGCGAATGGGGCAGCCGCAAGTACCTGACGGCGTCA
>JACMMA010000156.1 GCA_014379275.1 Armatimonadota bacterium
ACCGTATGGTAAAATAGTTTCGCAGGTAAGCCCCCCGGGTAAACGTTTTCCGGGCGAGGTGGCGTCAGAGAGGTATCGCTACGGCTTTTCGTGTCCCGCTACTGTCACTAGGGACGGTCCGACACATTCCTCTCCACCGCCGTGCCAGTATAAAATCTTATGTCCTTGCGTGATACGAACCTGAATATAGTGTGGGCATCCGGCGGCGTTCTTCTCGCCGCGGCGGTCGCCGTGCCTGGCCTGGCGGCGAAGCCCCCCGCCGCCGCCGGGGCAAAAACCACCGCGAAAATGGGAAAGCCCGTCGGCACGGGGGAGCAGGTGTTCCGCCAGCAATGCGCCCCCTGCCACGGCAAGAACGGCGAGGGCGCGGCGGCGTATTCCCGTCCGCTCGCGGGGGACAAATCCCCCGCGCAACTCGCCAAATACATCGCCCAGGCGATGCCGCCCGGCCCCAAACACACCTCGCTCGCCGACGCCGAAAAGGTCGCGCCATACATTTACGACACATTCTACTCCCCGCTCGCACAGGAACGGAACCGCCCCGCCCGCGTCGCGCTGTCCCGCCTCACCGTGCGGCAACTCAAGAACGCGGTCTCCGACATCGTCGGCGGATTCCGCGCGAGTGCGGCGGAAGCCGGAGAGCCCGGCTTGCGTGCCCAATATTATAAGGGAAAGCATACCCGCAAAGAAGAACTCGCTATCGAGCGTGTGGACAAGAGTGTCGCCTTCAACTTCGGAACGTTCGGTCCGGGCGGGGGCGAGTTCGACCCGCACCAGTTCTCGATCCGGTGGGAGGGGAGCGTAACCGCGCCCGACACCGGCGTGTACGAGATGGTGGTGCGCACGGAACACTCCACGCGCCTCTGGGTCAACGATCTGGAGAACGAGTTGATCGACGGTTCGGTGCGTTCGGGTAAGGATAGCGAATTACGCGCGTCTATTTACCTGGTCGGCGGACGCGTTTATCCGCTCCGCCTGGAGTTTTCCAAGTCGACGCGCGGCGTCGACGATTCCGACAAAAAGAAGGGCAAGCCCGCGCCGAAGGCCGGTATCACGCTCGCCTGGAAACGACCGAACCTGCCGGAAGAACCGATCCCCGCGAGTGCGCTTCGGACCGGCACGCCCGCGAACCGGTTCGTGCTGACCACGCCGTTCCCGCCCGACGACCGGAGCATGGGCTACGAACGCGGCAACTCGGTTTCCAAGGAGTGGGACGACGCGGCGACGTCGGCGGCGCTGGAAACGGCGGACTACGTTCTCAAACATCTCAAGGAACTCGCCGGGACCGACAGCGACCCGGCACAGTTGCGCACGTTCTGCAAGAAGTTCGTCGAGCGGGCACTGCGCCGCCCGCTGGACGCCGACACCGAGCAACGCTATGTGGAAAAACAGTTCGCCGCCGCGCCGGACACGAACACGGCGATCAAACGGGTGGTGCTCCTGACCCTGAAATCGCCGCGGTTCCTGTACCGCGAACTCGGCGCGGCGACGAACGATCCGTACGACACCGCGTCCCGGCTGTCGTTCTCGCTCTGGGACTCGATCCCCGACGACGCCCTGCTCGAAGCCGCGAAGAACGGGAAACTCGCCACGCGCGAGCAGGTCGCCGTGCAAGCCGAGCGCATGGTCGCCGATAACCGCGCCTGGTACAAACAGCGCGAGTTTCTGCACCAGTGGCTGAAGATCGATCATTACCCCGACCTTGCCAAGGATAACAGGCGGTTCCCGAAGTTCACGCCCGCCGCCGCCGCCGACCTGCGCACGTCGCTTGATCTGACGCTGGAGAACGTCGTCCGGAGCGAGAAGTCCGACTTCCGCGAACTGCTCCTGTCGAATAAATACTACCTGAACGGCCGCCTCGCGCCGCTCTACGGCGTTTCGCTCCCGGCGGACGCGCCGTTCCAGGCGGTGCCGCTCGACCCGAAGGAGCGCGCCGGGGTGTTGACGCACCCGTATCTGCTCGCCAGCTTCGCCTACCGCGCGACCAGTTCGCCGATCCACCGGGGCGTCCTGCTGACGCGCAGTGTGATGGGGCGCACCCTGTCGGCACCGCCCGCCGCGTTCGTGCCGCTCGCCGCCGACCTGCACCCGAAACTGACCACCCGGCAGCGCGTCGTGATGCAAACCAAGCCGGACAACTGCATGTCGTGCCACTCGATCATCAACCCGCTCGGCTTCGCGCTGGAGCGGTTCGACGCCATCGGGCGGTTCCGCACGGCGGAGAACGGTTCGCCCATCGACGCCGCCGGTGGTTACGAGTCGAAGGCGGGCAAGACGGTCAAGTTCACCGGGGCGCGGGATCTGGCGCAGTACGTCGCGCAGAGTGACGAGGCGCAGGCGGCGTTCGTCGAGAAGTTTTTCCAATTCCAGGTGAAACAACCGATTCGCGCCTACGGGCCGAAGACCCTGCCGCAGTTACGGGACACGTTCGCGAAGAATGAGTTCAGCATCCGCCGCCTCGCGGTGGAGATCGCCACCGAGTCGGCACTGCCGAAAACAACGAAGGTAGCAAGAAATATCCCCTAGGGGCGGGGATATCCCATCCCCGAGAGAATAGACAGGAAATAGAACAATGACCTACGAACATTCGCGCCGGGCGTTCCTGCGCAACATCGGTCTGAGCGCCGCCGCTCTCCCCTTTCTGGCGAACTTGCCCGCCTTCGGCGCACCGGCGGCAGTCGGCAAAAAGAAGCAACGCCTCGTCATCATCTTCAGCCCGGACGGCATCGTCCCGTCGACGTTCTGGCCCGACACCGAAGGCGCGCTGACCGGGTTCAAGGAAAGCCTGACGCCGCTGGAACCGTTCCGCAACAAGACGCTGCTTCTAAACGGTGTGAGCGATAAGATCCGCGGCGACGGCGACGGGCACATGCGCGGCATCGGCTGCCTCCTCACCGGCATCGAACTGTTCCCCGGCAACGTTCAGGGCGGGTCCGACACCCCGGCGGGCTGGTCGAGCGGCATTTCCATCGACCAGGAACTGAAAAACTTCCTGCAGAAAGACCCGGCGACGCGCACCCGCTTCGGCTCGCTGGAGTTCGGTGTCATGGTCCCCGAACGCGCCGACACGTGGACACGCATGTCGTATAGCGGTCCCAACAAGCCGGTCGCGCCGATCGACGACCCGTACCAGATGTTTGGCAAGCTGTACGGTCGGTTGAAAGACCAGGAAAGCATGAAGAGCGTGCTCGATGACCTGAAACAGGACCTCGACGCCGTGCGCTCCCGGGTCGGCGTGCAGGACCGTCAGATTCTAGAGGAGCACGCGACCTATGTGCGTGAGATGGAGCAGGAACTGAGTGCGTCCACGAAGCCGGACAATTCGCACCCGGTCCCGGTGCTCGAAGCCGGTGTCCACCGCGACAACGACAAGATGCCGGAACTGAGCCGGATGCAGATCGACCTGATGGTCAACAGTTTCGCCGCCGATTTCGCGCGCGTGGCGACGTTCCAGTACACCAACTCGGTCGGGCAACCGCGCTTCCGCTGGCTGGGGATCGAGGAAGGGCAACACGACCTTTCGCACGAACCGGACAGCAACAAAGAGGCGCAAGAGAAACTGACCAAGGTCACCAAGTGGTACGCCGAGCAGGTCGCCTACCTGACGAAACGGCTCGCGGAAACCCCGGAACCGGGCGGCGGCGCGGGCGAAACCCTGCTGGACAACACGACGATCCTCTGGACCAACGAACTGGGGCAGGGCAACTCGCACACGCTGGAAAACATCCCGTTCGTGGTCGTCGGCGGCGGACTCGGCTGGCAGATGGGGCGCTCGCTCCAATACGGCAAGGTCCCGCACAACCGCCTCCTGATGTCGATCGCGCACGGCTTCGGGCACAACGTCACCCGCTTCGGCAACCCCGACTTCTGCAACGACGGCCCCCTCCCGAAACTGACGGCATAGGCACGCCCCCATCCCCGGCACCGCGAAAGTGCCGGGGATGGCACTCCGGAGTCACAAGACATGGTGCGTCTTATCTTCCTCGTCGCGGTGATGGCATACGTCTGGCTCCACTCGCTTTTCGTCACCGTGTCGCACACGGTCACGGGCGGGCACCATGTTTTCGCTTACAACGCGACCGGGCTGATTCTGACCACCGGTTTCAACGTAATTCCTCTCGCGGTAGCGGTCTATCTCTGGCGGGTGCAGAAGGATAAGACGGGCGCGTGTATCTTCGCCCTAATGATCCCCGCCTGCGTTTTCCTGATATTGCCACAAATCTTTCTGGAGCGCATAGAAATTACCCCAACGCACCTGATCTACCGCCGGGAACCGCCGCACACCCGCTACAATGCGGACGTCCCGTTCGCAGCGATCCGCTCCGCCGTCGAGCAGAGCCATGAGCAAGGGACGACGGGATGCCTGTTGACTCTGAAAGACGGCAGAACGCTGGAGTTCCCGGCGAACACGGTCATGACCGCCGCCCACGACACCATTTCCGCGCAACTCCGCGAACGGGGAATCCCCGTCGTGAATACCACCCTTAAAGCGAACGAATAGAACGCGCCCAAACAACGGTCTGCCCGATTCGGCGCCCCCTCCTTCGACAGCGGTTCCTCAGAGGAATCATATGCCGAAATGGAGAATCTTCCCGTCTGTCCAATCGACCAAGATATAGCAACCACCGCCGAAGCAAATCACGTGCGCGGTTATCTCGCAGCAACCGAGTTATTCGGTCACTATGATTAGCTCGACCCAGGCGACGATGACGTTATTTCCATTCCAGCTTGGTTCGATTAGATGCCGGTCCCCGTGTTAATCATTCCCCGTGTTAATCATGATTTCCATTCCAGCTTGGTTCGATTAGATGGCCATATTTACGCGTGCCTGGTTTCTGCGGTACGACATATAGTACCGTCTGGGGGGAAGGTTCGCACGGAGGCAAGGGGTTGTCGGTGTTCGGGGGCGGAATCGTCGTCGGTCTGACTCGTGGGTGTACGCTATCGGGGTCCGACGACGATTTTTCGCGCCGGTCCGCACGGTTGTCGATTTAGCGTTTCGCATCCCCGACCGGTATAGACGACTATCCAACTTGCGCACATCAGCCGGACGAAAACGGTCCCCTACACGAAGCCCGGCTGTTCCCGATAGTTCCCCTCCCTGTTTACGGTCCGACCGTATACCCGAGCCGATTACGACGACTTCGTTCGCATCGACGCGAACAGGTCCCTGCCTGGACTGACCGGATAGGGACAGGGATTCTCTGATCCATTCACCTACCTCTGAGGTGCGACGGATCAGCGCGTCACGCGCAGTCGGAAGCCTTTGCCTACCCGCTCGATGATCTCGATGCGAGCAGGAGTGGCTTCGTCGTCTAACACGACCCCACCGGTATAAAGGGCGTTGTAAAGCGCAACGAAGCGGCGCTCCAGTGTGGGATCGAGATCGTCGGGGGCGGCGGCAATGACGCGGAGGAAACCTTCGCGCCGGGCGGTCAACGAGACGCGATACAGGAGTACGCCAAACTTTTTTGCTTCCGGGAGTCCGTCCCCACCCCGGACTTCTGCCACATAGGCTTCGGTCGCGCTGATAGGAATCACCACGGCTTTCTTACCACCCTTCTCATGGATCGGCGTAAGGAGAATCTCGGACGAGCCAGT
>JACMMA010000858.1 GCA_014379275.1 Armatimonadota bacterium
CTCGCCATGAACGCCATCGGCGGCAAATCGAACACCGGCGAGGGCGGCGAGGATTCGGAGCGGTTTCACGACAACCGACGCTCGGCGATCAAGCAGGTCGCGTCCGGGCGGTTCGGCGTCACGACGGAATACCTGGTCAACGCCGACGAACTGCAGATCAAAATGGCGCAGGGCGCGAAACCGGGCGAGGGCGGACAACTTCCCGGCTACAAGGTGGACGAGTATATCGGGCGCATCCGGCATACGACACCCGGCGTGACGCTGGTTTCGCCGCCGCCGCATCACGACATTTATTCCATCGAGGATCTCGCGCAACTGATCTTCGATCTGAAGAACGTCAACCCGGACGCGCGGATCTCGGTCAAACTGGTGTCCGAGGTCGGGGTCGGCACCATCGCGGCGGGCGTCGCCAAAGCGCACGCCGACCATATCCTGATCGCGGGCTACGAGGGCGGCACCGGCGCGTCGCCGCTGTCGAGCATCAAGCACTGCGGCTTGCCGTGGGAGTTGGGGCTTGCCGAAACCCAGCAGGTGCTGGTGCTGAACAACCTGCGCGGGCGGGTCCGGCTCGCCACCGACGGGCAGATGAAAACCGGGCGCGACGTGGTGATTGCCGCGTTACTCGGCGCGGAGGAGTTCGGCTTCTCGTCCGCGCCGCTCGTCGCGCAGGGGTGCATCATGATGCGCGTCTGCCACCTCGGGACGTGCCCGGTCGGGATCGCGACGCAGGACCCGGTGCTGCGCAAAAAGTTCGAGGGCAAGCCGGAGCATGTGATCAACTACTTCTTCTTCGTCGCGGAAGAAGCCCGACGCCTGATGGCGCGCCTCGGCTTCCGCAAAATGGACGAGATGATCGGGCAGGTCGGTTCGGTGGACGTGGACGACGCGGTGCGCCACTGGAAGGCGCGCGGTGTCCACCTCGCCGCGATGCTCCACGAAGTGCCGACCCCGGACGGCGTCGCGGTGCGCTGTGTCGAGCGGCAGGACCACGGCTTGACCGACGCGCTGGACTACAAACTGATCGAGTCCGCGAAAGCTGCCTTGGAGGATAGTCGCCCGGTCGAGTTCACGACGGAGATTCATAACTACAACCGGACGTGCGGCACGATGCTTTCCGGCGAAGTGGCGAAGCGGTATGGCGCGAAGGGTTTGCCGGACGGCACGATCCGGATCACGTTCACCGGCTCCACCGGGCAATCATTCGGTGCGTTCCTCGCAGGCGGCATGACACTGACCCTGCTCGGCGACGCGAACGATTATCTCGGCAAGGGCATGAGCGGCGGCAAGATCATCGCCCGCCCTCCGCACGGCGTGACGTTTCCGGCGCACGACAATATTATTGCCGGGAATACGCTCCTGTACGGAGCGACGGGCGGCGAAGTCTACCTGTCCGGCAAAGTCGGCGAGCGGTTCTGTGTTCGCAACTCTGGCGCGCAGGCGGTCGTGGAAGGCGTCGGCGACCACGGCTGCGAGTACATGACGGGCGGAACCGTGGTGGTGCTCGGCGAAACCGGGCGCAACTTCGCGGCGGGCATGTCGGGCGGCGCGGCGTTCATCTACGACATGGACGGTTTGTTCGCGAAGCGGATCAACAAAGACAAGAACCTGCTCCGCGAACCGGTCACGGATGCGGCGGACATCGACCGGCTCAAATCGCTCATCGAAAAGCACCGCGACCAGACCGGCTCGGCTCGCGCGAACGATATTCTGGAAAACTGGAAGGAAGCGTTGCCGCGCTTCGTGAAGGTGATCTCGGAGGAGTACAAGAACCTGCTCGCAAAGCGACTCGCCACCCCGCTCCCGATGACGAACGGAAATGGGAACGGGAACGGCGCGGGCAGTCATACGGAAACACTCGCGCCGGGGAATCCGGCTCCGTCGTATGGCGGCGCGGCGTCGGTCGCGGGTAAGGGTTGATAGAGAAGCGCGCGAGCAGTTGAAACTGCTCGCGCAAACGTCGCGAGGGACACAAATCGGTTATCATGCGTTGCTACAAAAAACCGTTCTCGTGGAGGGTAATTGAGGACGAACAGATACAGATAGCCTACTTACTGATACTGTGCCGCGTCCTGCTGGTACGCCTGAGTGGCTATACTTCGTCCATGTCTGTGGGTTTCGATTCGTTTTCACGTCGTTCGAGCAGATCAGCGAATACAAAGTATTCTATGATCCACCCCTAAAGCCGAGTTTTCGCTACGTGGATACCAAGCAGGGCGAATATAGCCGTTGGGAGAGCGACGTGGAGCGAGCGCGGTTCCACAAGTTGCCGCTTTATCTGTGGCAGAAGGCAAAACGCGTAAAGGTCGTCGCGGCTCTGGGACGGGCGATACGCGAGTTCGCGAAAGGATAGCAAGAAAATGCCAACGACGAAAGTAACGGCGAACGAGATCGCGGAGCGCGGCGAGGCGATTTACGAACAACACATCCACGCTAAATTCGAAACCGAGCACGTCGGGAAGTTCCTGGCAATCGACATCGTCACCGGCGACTACGAGATGGACGAGGACGACTACGAGGCTTCGGATCGCCTCTGGGCACGGTATCCCGGCAATCTGCAATACGACATTCGTATCGGATACAAGGCGGCGGGAGTTATTGGGGCGACATGGGCGGCGGCGAAACTCAAATGATAGTTGGCGAGACGGATTCCCGCGACGAACCATGCTCACGCTGACACTGAATCTGGTCGTTTTATACTCGCACGAACCAGAGCGGCTTGTCAAGTTTTACGAGCGGCTGGGACTGACGTTCGACAGGCACCGGCACGGCGCGGGGGCGGAGCATCACGCCGCCGAACTGCCGGGTGGCACGGTGTTCGAGATCTACCCGGCAAAACCGGACGAAGCCGCGACCCGTGTTCGGCTGGGCTTCCGGGTGGCGTCCGTGGATGACTGCGTGGCGGAGCTCGCGGCACACGGCGTCACGGTCGTCAGCAAGCCGAAGGACAGTGAGCGGGGGCGCCGCGCGGTGGTCGCCGACCCGGAAGGTAATCGCGTCGAACTTATAGAGGAGGCACACGAAACCACAAACGGAACGGGTATGTGAAGGATGAGTGAAGCCGGATCAACAGGACTAGAGCCGTATCTCGGAGAGCAACGACCGGACGCACCGTCGGTCGCCAAGGCATCGTCGCTCCGCCGGGGGTGGGACGAGGTTGGGGCAGGACTCTTCAATGTCGTCGCTTTTTTTGAGACATGGCGGGCGATCACGGAAAAACCGGAGCGCATGGTGCGACCGCCGGACGAAACGCTCAAAGTGTCGCCGCTGACGTTCGCGGTGCAGGGGGCGCTTCTGCTCTACCTGATCTCGTCAAGCATCAGTGGGTTCGCCGATGCATTCCTCGACATCTCGTTTAGCGACCGCCGGATCTACGCGCGGCAGTTGACGCGGCTAGAAGCCGCGGTCGTGGGAGCGCGGACGCCCGAGGCGCGAACCGAGGCGCGGCGGGCGCAGCGGGAGTACAGGTGGGAGCTAAAGGGAGACGAGATGTCGGAAAACGCGGTGAGGGCGGCGACCGCCCCCGCGTATCTGGCGGGGGCGTGCGTGTTCGAGTGGTTTCTGCGGCGGCTTCGCGGCCGCTACCCCCGTACGGCGCGGGCACACGACGCGTTTCTATACGACATAACGGTGCGCGGTTTCGTCCCCTCGGCGGTGCTACTGGTCGCGGTGTCGTTCCTGATGCTATGGGGGAAATTGGACGACCTCGCGGCGAAAGCGGATGGGGGGGCGAGCATCCTCACCCTGATGGCGCTGATAGGGTATCTCGGCGGCGTCGTGTGGTTACTCGTGTCGTACGTCGTGATGGGGCACTCTTTATGCCGACTGTTCGGGTTGCCAGCGAAATCGCGACACATGACGCGGGAAGACAAAGCGGCGCGGCACCGCGTTGTGAACGGGTTTGTGCTCGGTTTGACGGCGATGGCGGCGGTAACGTACGCCGTGGCGTTTGGGACGGGTTGGGCTTATATTTCTTTGCGTCACCTCCTCGCGGGGGGCGCGGGCTGAGACGGAAACAGAAAAAACACAGAAAAAATTATGGGCGATAGCAAAGCATTTATCACTGTCGGGCGCGAGATGCCCAAGAAGCGACCGGTCGGCGAGCGGATCAGCGACTTCAAGGAAGTGTATCTTCCGATGGCACCGGAAAAGCTCAAGGCGCAGGCGTCGCGGTGCATGGACTGCGGGATTCCGTTCTGCCACGGCGGGTGCCCGCTCGGCAACCTGATCCCGGACTGGAACGACTTGGTGTACCGCAATAAGTGGAAAACGGCACTCGCCGCGCTCCACGCGACCAACAACTTCCCGGAGTTCACCGGCAAACTCTGCCCCGCGCCGTGCGAGGAAGCGTGCGTGCTCAACATCAACGACGACCCGGTGACCATTAAACAGATCGAGATGACGATCATCGATCGGGGCTTCGATGAAGGCTGGGTCCAGGCGGAAGCCCCGAGCAAACGCACCGGGAAAACGGTCGCCATCATCGGGTCGGGTCCGGCGGGACTGGCGGCAGCGCAACAGCTCAACCGCGCCGGGCACTACGTCACCGTGCTCGAGCGTGACGACAAGATCGGCGGGTTGCTCCGCTACGGCATCCCCGACTTCAAGATGGACAAGGAAAAGTACCTCGACCGCCGTATCGCCCTGCTCCAGGAAGAGGGCATCCGGTTCCGCACCGGGGTTCATGTGGGAGTAGACATTACTGCCGACCATTTGCGGAAATCGTTCGACGCCGTGATCCTGTGCGTCGGGGCGCTCAAGCCGCGCGACATGACCGGGGTCGACGGGCGCGAACTGGGCGGCGTCCACTTCGCGATGGACTATCTGACACAGGCGAACCGCCGCATCGCGGGCGAGGACACGCAGGCGTGGCAAACCCCGGTCATCGACGCCAAGGGCAAGCACGTCATCATCATCGGCGGCGGCGACACCGGCGCGGACTGCTACGGCACCGCGATCCGGCAGGGCGCGGCGTCGGTAACGCAATTCCAGATCCACCCCGAACCGCCGAAAGACAAACCGGAACTCAACCCGTGGTGGCCCGAACCGGCGATGGTGCTACGTACCGGACCGGCGCACGAAGAGGGCGGCGCACGCGAGTGGGGTGTCCATACCGACCGCTTTACCGGCGAGAACGGCGTGGTCAAGCAGCTTCACGCGGTGCGCGTGACGAAGGGCGACGGTTCGGTCGGCGGGCGGCGCGGTCTGGTCGCCGTCCCCGGCGGCGAGATCGTGTTCCCGGCGGACCTGGTGCTGATTGCCATCGGTTACGTGTCGCCGGAAAAGGACGGCTTGCTCGACGGCTTGGGCGTCCAGTTCACGGAGCGCGGCTCGGTGCAGACCGACGCGTCGTATCAGACCACGGTCCCCGGCGTGTTCGCGGCGGGCGACGCGCGGCGCGGTCAAAGCCTGATCGTCTGGGCAATCGCCGAAGGGCGGGAAGCGGCACACGGCGTGGACGCGTTCCTGATGGGCGAGTCGCGCTTGCCGCTGACGGC
>JACMMA010000859.1 GCA_014379275.1 Armatimonadota bacterium
GCACCCGACACCAGAATGCCAGCAACCGGCGGATTCGCGGGAAAGCAGCAAGGGCTAGCACGACTAGCACGCAACCTATCGTAGAAACAGCACCGCAGGTACAACGATCCAACCACCCTGGGGGTACCCGGTTGGCCCCGTCCGGGAAGGACAAAAGAAGAAAAAAGCAACGGTTCGAAGCAAAGTTAATTGCGGGAAACGGTGGTTTTGAAGCCTTTCGCCTCAACCTGCCTGGCAAAATCGCGCGCCGTCTTCTCGCTTTTGTAAGCAGCCACCTGCAAGCGATACAGCACCTTACCGTCCACCACATCCGTCGAAAGGCTGGTCTCGTAGCCCGCCGACTTCAGCTCCGCGGCGCGCGCCTCGGCGTTCGGCTTCTCTTCGAAAGTCCCGACACGCACCCGGTATAATGGCCCGTTGAAAACCGTAGCCACGGTCGGAGCGGACATTGCCTTGTCTTCGGGGTCCTCGGTCGTCGCCGGAAGCGGGGAAGGCGACGGTCGGGGCGACGGCGTCACTTCCACTCTCGGCGTCGGCTCAACGTCACCCTCGTCGGGAACAGCCGGCACCGCCTCGACTGGGGTCGGTTCGTTTGGCAGATCGTCCACATCGGGAGCGGAGTTCGTCGCGGCGGGCGTCGGCGACGCCGCGTTTTCTATCGCTTCCAGCGCGACGAGCCTTTTCGCTTCCTCTTCCGCCTTCTTCTTCGCCTCTTCCTCCGCCTTTTTCTTCGCTTCCTCTTCCGCCTTCTTGCGCTTCGCTTCCAGAGCCGCCGTGTTATCGATGATAGTGAGCGTTCCCTTGGGAGCGTTCTGCGTGCCGTTGTTCACCACGGTCGGCGCGACCGCGACCTGGTCGGAAGGGTTGGAGTTACTGCCCGCATCGCCGAACCGCTTGCCGAGCACGAAATAGCCTACTAGAAAACAAAGCACAATGAACGCCCCGACGCCGACGACCAGTTTCACATCGGCGGGGTCCCCGTCACTGGCGGGCGCCGTGCTCTTGGCGCGATTGTTGTAATTACTTGCCATAAATCACTCTTCTCAAAAGGAGGGCGGTACGAAGTACCGCTCTCCAAAGTCGTCCCGTCTGCTCAGGGAAAATCGTTCTCGTTTTTAGACTACGTCCGCACCCGATTGCTTCGTTTTTCCTTGTGATTTGAAAGCGGTTCGGACCGCACCCTCGGTCGGCGGTGCCGTTTCGAAGGAAACGGTCGCGCCCGGATAACGCCGCTTTAAAGCGGCGGTGAATGCCTGCTCCAGAGTCACGCCGCCCGCTTTCCATACGCCGCCCACCGCTCCGAATGTTACCGCTTCCTGATCGGAAAATGCGCTCCGGCGCGCGGTCGCGCAAGCCAGTGATGCCAGCCAGCCTCCCGCCCCGACGAACAGGTCCCGCGCCTCGGTGCAACCGCCCGCATGGAGCCGCACCAATAGGGGGAGTAGGAACCCGCGCCCCGCGCCGTTCTCCTCGTTTGACAGGCGGCGCGCTTCCGCCGCCAGGGTTGCCGGTTCCGGCGTCGCCAACGCTTCGCAGACCGCACGCGTCAGCGCGGTCGGCTCCGACTGCCCGTCCAGAGCACGAAGCGTCCGGCGCACCATCTCGGTCGTCAGCCATGCCCCGCTTCCTTCGTCGCCCCATTCCCAGCCGCGCCCGCCGCACCGCGCCGACTCGCCCGTCCGCGCGTTTTCGCCGTAAGCGACACTCCCGGTCCCGGCGACGACGACGACGCCGTTACTCGTCGGCACCGCGGAATGGAACGCGATCACGTAGTCCGGCACGACGGCGACATCCGCCCCCGGGAATCGTGCCCGCAGGAAACGATCCCAGGATTCGGGAATGCCCGCGCGAGTGAACTTGGTGATGCCCGCACAGACCGCCGACACGGGATGCGGCGGTGCAGAAATCTCAGGCGGCGGTTCCCCGCTCGCACTCGCTGCGAACACAATCGGTTCGCCGGTCAGATTGCCCGTGTGCGCGTCCGCGTACTGAACGCGGACGCTAGTCCCCCCCGCATCAATGCCGGCAACAGACACTTTCATCATTAGCGGTTATTGTACCGGCTTTACAAGGCGATCCGAGCCCAAGGTGCCAAAACGCCGCTTCCGGAGCATGGGGCTATCGGCAGGAAATGCCGCATTGATCATGCCAAACCCTCGTCCGTCGCACCGTCTGTGAAAGGAGTCATAGCGACCGGGCGTGTGGGTGATGATAGCGGTAGCATGGGGGCGTCGCTGCACTGGTGCGGCACTATTCGTGGACTGCATCCCGGAAGGAAGCATCCAGAAAGAACGAGATCAGAAATGGACACCCGACAGACGGAAGAATCCTTTCCCATTAGTCAGAGTAAGTTTCTTGTGCTGGTACGTGAGATGATCGGCGGTAGCCTCGGCGGGAGCGTGGGGCTTCCCGACCCCGATAACCCGTTGCCGCCCGGTCCCTGGGACCCGGTGATCCGGCTCGCCCTGCGCGGTATGATTTCGATCAACCGGCAAACCGATATCGGGGGATCGTTCGGCGAGGAAGTCGCTCTGAATCCACAACCCTTGCCGCCACGTACCGTTTTCGCCATGTCGCTCGCGCAGGAGGTGATAAGCCGCGCCGAGTTGATCCAGGACACTTCCGATGCGATGGGAAGTGACGGCGGCGGCGGGCGTCAATCCGCCGGGGGCAGGTATGCGGCACGGTTCGTGGAGGATATTTGCGGCAACGATTTCCGGTTCCGGTGGCCGTTCCCGACGCCGCGCCCGAGGTGGTTCGCCGAGCAAATCAGTGCGACCGACTTCGCGGTGATGGCGTCACAGTTCGATCAGGCGGCGAAGGCGGCATTCAACCGTGATATGCAACGTGGCTTCACGCAGGCGTCGGGCAAACTCCTGGAAACGGGCGTAACGAAGTTACGGTAATTCCCCGCCTGTATGGATCGGGCCGCGTGCCCGGGCAATCCCTCCGGGTTGCGGGGGCACGCGGCTTGTATTCTCCCTTACGAACCGATATATTAAAATGAAAAATCGGAGGATTTTTCATTTTGGACACAA
>JACMMA010000157.1 GCA_014379275.1 Armatimonadota bacterium
ACGTTGACACCCGACGGGATGTTAACGTTGGAGTTCGGGTCGGGGAGCGGTGACTCGTAACCTTCCACGGCGCGGCGTTCGATGGGCTTATTAATCAGCTTTTCGATGTCGCGCAGGAACTTATATTCGTCCCGGCTGACCAGGGAGATCGCTTCGCCGGTCTTACCCGCGCGACCGGTGCGTCCGATGCGGTGGACATAATCTTCCGGCACGTTCGGGATCTCGTAGTTGACCACGAACGGCAGGTTGTGAATGTCCAGACCGCGCGCCGCGATGTCGGTCGCGACCAGTACCCGGATCGCCCCGCCTTTGAAATCGGCTAAGGCGCGGGTGCGCTGTACCTGCGAACGGTTGCCGTGGATCGTCGCCGACGGGATGCCGTGCTGATGAAGCACCTTATCCAACCGGTCCGCCATGTGCTTGGTGCGCGTGAACAAGAGCGCCTGCCCGGTGACATCGGTAGCCAACAACTTGAGCAACAGGTCACGCTTCTGCTCGGTGGTCACGCCGTAAACGATGTGCTCGACCAGTTCCGTTTCCAGTTTCTCTCGCTCGATCTCGACCAGGGTAGGTTCCTGCAGGAATGCACCGGCGAGTTCCTTGATCTCTTTCGAGAACGTCGCCGAGAACATCAACGTTTGCCGCTGTTCCGGGATGAGCGGAACGATCCGGCGGATGTCGCGAACGAATCCCATGTCGAGCATGCGGTCCGCCTCGTCCAGGACGAGTATTTCCACCTGACTCAAGTCCACGGTCCCCTGCCCGACATGGTCGAGCAATCGTCCGGGAGTCGCGACTAGGATGTCGGTGCCGCGAGCGAGCGCCTTCATTTGTGAGCCGATCCCGACGCCGCCGAAGACGACGGTGGAAACGAGCGGCAGAAACTTACCGTACGTTTGCACCGACGCTTCAACCTGCATGGCGAGTTCGCGGGTCGGGGTGAGAATCAAACAACGTACCGGCCGGCGGGCGATCCGGCGGTTGCTTTTGGTGTTGTGATTCAGCGACGCGGGCGATTTGCCCGCCTGCGGCATCAACAGATGCAAGATCGGGAGCGTGAAGCCCGCGGTCTTGCCAGTGCCGGTCTGGGCGGCGGCTAAAACGTCGCCTCCCGCCAGAATTGCCGGGATGGCTTGTGCCTGTACCGGGGTCGGTGTGGTATAGCCCGCGCTGTCGAGGGCATGCAAAAGCTCGGAGCGAAGTCCGAGTTCGGAAAATAACATAAACGTCTCCCAAAACCTACCTGCAAACGCCGATGATTCGGGCGCAATCCGGTTCAGGTAGACAAATGAATTGGTGCAAGTGACGAGGGGCGGGCGTAGGAGCTACGCGAGCCACAAACGAAATCGAACGCAAACCGGGGTGCAAAACGAACATTCGGCAACGCAATCGCAGGCCGATGTCTAGCAACAATTAAGAGTATATCACGGTTCATTCGCTAATGCATGTCGCTATCGTATGTTTCGTTTTTCTTTTCGTCCTTCGCGGACGGCGCCAACGCATCGTTGGATCGGTTGGACCTGCGGTGCTGTGTTACTGCTTGGTAGTTGTGTGTCGGTTCTTTCCCGCGAATCTGACGGCTACGGTTTCAACATTTCATGTTGAAACCGTAGCCGTCAGATTCGCGGGAAAATAGCAAGGGCTAGCCCGGCTCGCGTGAAGTCTTACGTAGTCTCAGCACCGCAGGTGAAACCGATCCAACGATGCGTTGGCACCGTCCGCGAAGGACGAAAAAGAAGAAAGACTAAAAATCCTCGCGTAGAATCACCAGTTGCAAGAGTGGCGCAATAATATAGCCCAGGAGAAAAATGCCACCGAAGAACAGGAGCCACGATCCGAAAAGTGCGCCACCCTTCTGATCATTCAGGTAGTCACCCCCCTGCGTGATCCCACTGATGTCGGGGCGCGTCTGCTCGAAGCGGATCGGAACCGTTTCCGGCTTCTTGGCATTGGTCGGGTCATCCTTTTTCGCCGGGTCCGGGTTTTTCAGGGTGGTGTAAAGCGATTCCGGTACACTGGCGCGACCGAGGTACACCTTCTTCTTTTTCTTTTCCTCCTCGGTCGGCTTTTCGAGAAGAGTAACGGGCGGTGTGACCCGATAACGGTACGTCACATAGTAAACCGACTCCGTGGACTTGAAAGGGTTCGGATGCGCCCCTATCTTTTTCTCGGTGACGAACGCGTTTGTTTTCCCCTTCGCCGAACCATAAATCACCGCCGGGGGCAACAGATACGACTTCGGAATGCCAATGGCAGGGAGCAAAAACACCAGAATCAGGGCAGCAATAGCACACCCGATAAGCAATCGCAGAATGGCTTTCGTTGACATAGTGTCGGTAGGATTCGCGGTCGCCGGGGAAATTCCTGCCTGCATCGTCAGAAGGACCGAGCAGGCAGGATTCGTCGTACTAAACGGGCTTCGCGCCGCGCCGAACCAGAGCCGCCCGTACTTCCGGGCTACCCCAGGCTGTCTCCGGCAGCGTGCCACCTGCTCCTAACAACGCTTCGACGATCTGTACATATGTATCAGGCGAGGCACCATGAACGTGCTCCGAACCGAAACATGCCCAGCCGATGGCTTCCCCATCGTGAACCGTATCCTTGACTTTCGGGTCGGCTCCGTATTGAAGCAAAATCTGTACGGAGCGGAAATGACCGTTAAGACATGCCTGGTGGAGGGGCGTCGTGTGGGAGTCGCGTACATTCGGGTTTGCCCCGGCGGCGAGTAATGGTTCCAGCACCGTGTCGTTCCCGTTCTCCGCTTGTCGAACGAGTTCGGGAGCGGGTTCGCTATCTAACAGGCGAATCACGTCCGGTGAGATCTCCTCTTCCGGAACCGATTCGCCGCGAGCAAGCCGACCTAATATCTCGTCCGCGCCGGAGAGGGTCATGTCCGCGCCCGCCGCTACGAGCAGTTCGGCGACATCGCTTCGCCCGAGACGCGTCGCCGACTGGTACGGGGTCAGGTGGTTATGGTCCCGAGTATTGAGTGCCATCCCGGAAGCGATCAGCACCCCGAATGTTTCCGCGCTACGCCCTCGCCGCAACGCATGAGGAATCATCGGCGGGATCTGCACCGGGTCTTTCGCGTAGGACAGCATCATCCGGACCCAGTCCGGTTCCTCCCGGTCGAGCAGACGGGCGAGCGCGTTGCCGTGCGCCACGTCGCCGCCGTTGTCGAGCAGCAGTTTCAGGCAGGTCGGTTCCGGGAGTTCGGTGGAGTGATACAGCGACTCGTTATCGTTCGGGTTCGCCCCGGCTTTCAGAAGCAGCTCGGCAAGCTCCGGGCAGTTGTTGACCCCGGTCGCGCCGTACAGGCACGGTTCGGGAGTGTTGTCCCACTCCGGGTTGAGCCAATGGGCGTTCGGGTCGGCTCCGGCGTCCAGTAGCACTTTCGCGGTTGCGATGAGGCGCGGGCGATAGGTCTCGTCTTTCAACAGGCAGGAGTAGCATGTGTATAACAGCGGTTCCCAGCCCTTTTCGCCAGTCTTGTCGTGGGTAAGTCGCGGGTTTGCCTGGAGCAACTGCTGGACGACTTTCGTCTCTCCCGTCGCACAGGCGGCAGACAGGGTCCGCTTTCCCAGGTCGGGCGATTCCGTCAGGCGGGCGCGAACCGATTCCAGATCGCTTCCCATCGCGGCGGTGGCGAGACGGTCTGCTTCCTCTTCGTGAGACAGATCACCGACCCGGAGTTCGACATGATGTTTGAGTTTCGCCCAGCTTTCGAAGCCGTATTCACGGGCAAGAACGAGTTGCGCTTCGCTCAGCCCGAAGTCAATCGTGGAATCGAAGTAGGGACGGGTACGGTCGACAGTCGTGGAATCGCCGCTCTGGTGTGCGGCAAGAAGATCTTTCGCCTGCTCCTTCAGGTGAGACAGGTTCGGGCGTTCGGGCAATACGTGGGTCATACAATACCTCCATGCGATTTGTCTGCGGACCGCGCCAGACAGCATAAAGGCGTTGCTGTACGAACAGATGTAAAGAAGAGGTGGGTTCAACCCTGCCCGCGGTCCCGGGTGCGTCCTCGACGCAAGATAAGTATATATTAAGTTTACCGGCATGTCAACGTGTTTTGTGGGTGCGAGCAATTTGAATGGCTCGCACGCACGGTTGCATCCCCCTTGACGCAACCGCGCAAGCCGGGTAAACTACCCGAACCAAACTTAGCATTTATACGGCTTGGATGGGGAAGAGTAGGCGAGGCAAACGCCGACAGAGAGCGATGGTCACCGGCTGAAAGCCATCGCACGGAAAACACCTCGCCGAAGGTCACCCCCGGAGCCGAACGGTTCACGTCCCGTTCTAAAACATCGCGTGAGTAGAGTGCGGGAAAAGGCGAATCTTCTGTTAGAAACAGCGATAGTGGTCTGCCTTTCGCCCGAACCGGGGTGGTACCGCGCGAGGTTTTTGGTGAGCGAACCGTTCACGAAGCCCTGCGTCCTCGGATGTCGTAAAGCAACGACACCCGACGGACGCAGGGCTTTTTTGCGTCCGTATGGGTTCGAGGATACCTTGGATGAAGGAGAGCGGAAGCGAAAATGACCGACGAAGATATTCTGGCAAACACTTATAAATCGTTCAACGCCCGCGATATTGGCGCGGTGGTCAATGCCCTGCATCCCGATGTGGACTGGTCCAACGGGATGGAAGGCGGGCGTGTGGTCGGGCGGACCGCGGTAAGCGATTACTGTACCCGGCAGTGGCAGATGGTTGACCCGCGTGTCGAACCGCAACAGTTCGCCACCGACAGTGCGGGGCGCATCACCGTCACGGCACGTCAGGTCGTGCGGGATTTGAACGGGACGGTGTTAGTGGACCAGACCGTTTATCATCGCTACCGGATGCTCGGCGGGCTGGTCGCGCACATGGAGATTCTGGACGCGCCGGAAGAGACGCCTGAACCGTCGTTCCCGCTTGTCACGCCGGAGTTCGCCCAGTCCTTCGCGGACGAATGGATCGCGGCGTGGAACGCACACGACCTGGGACAGATTTTGAGCCATTACGCCTACGTTTTCTCGATGGCGTCGCCGTTTATTCCGGGGTTCGTCGGAGAGCTGTGTGGACGTTTACAGGGAAAAGAAGCGGTCGGTGCCTACTGGGAAAC
>JACMMA010000860.1 GCA_014379275.1 Armatimonadota bacterium
CGGCTCCTCCCGGATATTCCCTCGTGGCTCGCCCCGAGCGACCCGGCAGTCATCGACGGATTTTTCCGCGGGAACACCTCGCTCTATGACCCGGTGATCCTGCGCGGCTGGGCGATCCCGGTGTTGTCGTGGAGCGTTTTCATTTTCGCTATCTTCTGGACGCTGTTGTGCGCGATGACACTGATGCGCCGCCCCTGGGTCGAGGACGAACGCCTGACCTTTCCGCTGGTGGTGTTACCCCTGGAAATGACCGGCGGGACCGAGGCGTCGGGCACGCCGTTCTGGAAGTCTCCACTGATGTGGACCGGGTTCCTGATCGCGGCACTGCTGGAATCGACCAACTTCCTGAACTTTTTGATCCCGAACTTCCCCGTGGTCCCGATCAAGCCCTCGATGGGGCAGAACGCGCTCCACAACCTCGAACTTTTCAAGGTCCGTCCGTGGAACACGATGGGGACGCTGTACCTGTCGTTTTATCCGTTCGCCATCGGGATCGGGTATCTGTTGTCGCTCGAAGTGTCGTTCTCGTGCTGGTTCCTGTACCTGATGACCAAAGTCGCGACCATTTTCTGCTACGTGGTGGGAATCTCGGACGGCGTCGGCGGGGGACCCGGAAACCGCGCCCCGTTCCTTAAAGAACAGGCGGTGGGGTCGTTCATTGGGATCGCGCTGTTCTCGGCGTGGGCGGCGCGTAAGGCGCTGGCGGACGCCTGGCGGGAGATGGAGCGCCCCACGGGAGCCGACCGCAACGAACTGATGTCGTTCCGGCTGGCGATCCTCGGCGGGCTGATCGGGATCGCGTTCCTGATCGTCTTCCTGCTGTCCGCCGGTCTGTCGCCGACAGTTGCCATTATCTTCGTGTTCGTTTACATCTGCTTCGCACTGACCCTCGCCCGGATCGTTTCCGAAGCCGGGGCGGGCTGGGCGTGGGCGCCGCCGTGGTCCGTCGCCGCATTCACCGGCGATTCCGTCGGTATTTCCAGCCTTTCCCCGAAAGAAACCACGGTGCTCCTCGGTTATCTGTCGTGGACGAGCGACATGCGCGACAACCCGATGCCGCAGGCGGCGCAACAGGTCAAGATCGCGCAACTCGCCGCCTTCTCGCCCCGCGCGTACCTCGCCCCGCTCCTGATCGCCGCCGCCGCCGGGATTCTGCTCGCGTTCTGGGCGCACCTGGACATTTACTACGAATTCGGGGCGTCCTCGGCGAAGGTGCGACCCGCGCTGGTCGGCGCGTCGAAAAACGCGTCCAACTACGCGGCGACGCTACTCGCGACGCCGACCGGGCAGGACATGACCGGGCTGATCGCCGCCGGATTCGGGACGCTGATCGCGGTCGGGCTTTCCGTGATGCGTCAGTTATTCCCGTGGTGGCCCCTACACCCGCTCGGTTATGCGCTGGCGACGACCCAGAGCATGGAGTACATGTGGTTCCCGTTCTTCCTCGCCTGGTTCGTGAAGCGGATCATCCTGCGCTACGGCGGGATACGCGCCTACCGGACCGGCTTGCCGTTCTTCCTCGGCCTGATTCTCGGCGACTATATTGTCCCGACCCTCTGGGGCATCTTCGGCATGCTTTCCGGCTACCAGCAGTACATGGCGTTCCCGCACTGAGGCGACCCCGTCAAAACCGACAGCCGGTTGCACTGGCCGGGGCAGATCGCCCCACGCGAGATACTGCAACGGGTTTTTGTCTGCAACCTTTCGGGTACGATTTTGGGGGAGGCATACCGCCGTGAAGTTAGAACAAACTGTAGATATTGGGACCGATGTCGCCGCGTTCTTCGTGTTCCACCCCGGCGATTTGCAGCACCGCTCGGACGATCCGCTGGACTGGTATGACTATGATTTCGCGTGCCGCAAGGAGTTTGAGTCGGGGAACCTGGTCGCGTTCCGCACGGGTGGCGACGGAGGGTACCAGCTTCGGATCACCAGCGGCGACTTGACGAGTGCGGAGCGAGAGCACGAAACGGGATCGTGGGCGTTCGGTTACACGGTCCGGCACGGACGCGTTCTGCTGGACAACGGCGACTTTTTGCCGAGCGGGGAAGCCCGCCCCATCGGCAAAGCCTCGAAAGACCAGTGGGTCGACGTCGCGAACGGCGACTATCGCGTTACGGTCCATCCCATCGCCCGAAACGACAACTCGTTGCCGGATTACGTCGTCCGCTTCGAGCCGGTCGACAATCCGCTCCGTATCGCCGCGTCGCCGACCCCGCCGGATTTGATCGGTCTGGTGGGCGAGACGCCCCGGGCGGCGCACGGGATGTCGGCGGATTCGATCCATGGGAGCCGCGCGGAGGATAAACCGCTCGACCGAGCGTATCCGCTCCTCGTGGCCCCCGGGCAGTATGTCCTACCGGGCGGGAATGTTTCGGTGCCGGTTTCCGACGCCATTTTTGAGGCGGTAAGTGGGGACGACAGGTCACTTCTGAACGTGAATGAGGGCGGCGATATTTACCTGGTTCTCGCCCCGACCGGGGAGATACCGGGGCTCGCGACGCTTGTCTGGCAACACGGCTCCTCGCAACTCGCCGGTGAGCCGGGGCGGATCAGTTTGCGCGGCGAGCGCCTGGTGCGCGTCAAAGGGCAACGCGCGGGTGGGGTGTTGCCCGAGGCGGAAGTCGAACCCGTGACGCGCAAGACGTCCGTGCTGGAAAAAAGTGAAATCGCGGCGTTGCAGGAGGCGTTCGCCGCCTATGTCGACAGTCATCCGAAAGGCAGAAGCGCGGTACGGGCGAGCCTGTTCGAGCGGGAGTGGGTGGCGGCGATGACTTCCGGGGACGCGCTAACCACGCGGCTCATCGCACTGGTCCCGATGCCGGTCGAGACGCGATTCCGCCTGTACGAAGCGTCGGACGCGGAGCGAGCGCGGGAGTTGATTTCGCTGCTCAAGCCGGGTTAAGGATTTACCATAAGCCGGGGGCGGCGCGATACTGGTGCCATGATTCCTCTCGTTTTTATACAGGCAGATGCGGATGGTGAGCCGTACAGCACCAACGGCGCGGCGGCGGAGCGGGGCTTTCGTAGCCTCGGTTATGAGACGCGCCGGTTTCTGAGGGAGGAAATAGATTCGCTACCACTCGTGCCCGAGAACATCGTGGTCGGCGGCATGGGATGCCTGCACGCCGTCTGGGAACGGCTCGGCGTCCGGGTGCCGGTCCATTTTTCCGCCCCCGCCGTACTCGCACCGTTCCTGGGGCGGGAATCATGGCGCACGACGCAAGCAGAACTTCTCGGGGCGGACCGCTTCCCGGTTTTCGTCAAGCCGTATGAGGACAGCAAATTGTTCAACGGTCAGGTGGTGCGCGGTGCCGAAGAACTCACGATCTTGCTCGAACCGCGTCCCGGCTTCCCGGCGGTCGCCGCGGATGTCCCGCTACTGGCGCAGGAGCCGGTGAATTTCGACACCGAATGGCGCGTCTTCGTGTTGCGTGGTCGGGCGGTCGGTATCGCGCATTACCGGGGCGACTTGCTTATCTTCCCGGCGGGCGGTCTTATCCGGGCGGTGCTGGGCGCGTACGCCAGTGCCCCGGCGGGTTACAGCGCGGACTTCGGCGTCACCGACACCGGACGGACTCTCCTGGTTGAAACGAACGACGGCTACGCGCTGGGCTACATGGGCATCGCCGAAGCCCGGTATGCCGAGCTGTTACGGGCGCGCTGGGAGGAGATCACCGGAACGTAGCTTCACGGGCGACCTCACGGTATTCCTTACGTTTGTGCCGCTCATCGTGCCGTCGTTTTTGGGCGGCGCCTTCACGATCTTTCTGTTACGGCAGTTCTTTCTCACCGTCCCGCGCGAACCCGACGAAGCGTCGATGACGGACGGCGCATCGCTACTGACGACCTGGCGGAAAATCTTGCTCCCGTTGTCGCGCCCCGCGCTGATCACGGTCGGATTGTTTTCGTTCCTCGGGCACTGGGACGACTTCATGGGACCGCCGATCTATCTCCATTCGATGGAAAAGTACACGGTTTCTATCGGGCTGCGTTTGTTCCAGGACATGTTCGGATCGCAGCTGGAACGGCTCGTGGCGGCATCGCTGATCCATATCCTGCCGACGATTATTCTGTTCTTTTTTGCGCAACGGTACTTCACCAAAGGCATCGCCATGACCGGGCTGAAGTGAGTGGGTCCGTGGTGGTCGTCGTCGGGGAATACAATACATTCCCCCGACGACTATCACCGACTATTGCCATTGCCTTCCGCCTTATGCCCTTTCGGCGTAGTAATCTATCATGCCTCAATCTTCGGGGGCGGAGAACCGATACGGAGCGAACCCATGCTATACAAGAACGTGAAAGCGTTACCCCCGCGCGATGCGTACGACCCGTCCGAGGGTGCAGAAGTGTTGCGCGCGATTGCAGGAATGAGTTGCGACGCGTGCGACATGCCGTTGCCGCGCGAGGACAGGATGGGCGCCTGGAATCGGGCGATTCCGTTCACGGCGTACACGTGTTGCGGCAACGCCTATTGCCCGTTCTGCGGCGCGAATGCCCGGCAACGGTGTGAACATCTGCTCGCCGCGCAGAGTAGCGGGCAGTGGCGCATCGCCCACCTGCCCGACCTTTCCGACGTTCCCGTGCTGCATCCGCCCCCCGTGTCGCCGGAACATATGCTCGACCACAAGACCACCCAGAAACGCGCCGCGTTCGGCGGGGCATACCCGCTTCTCGCGCCGCTCTACGGGCGCGGCCTGGAGGGCAAGGGAACTTCGGGGCGCATCCGGGGCGAACTGATCGTCGAAAAGTTGCTGACGTGGGACAACAAGCAGATCGTGGCGAGTGGCGGCAAGAACAGTGGAAAGAACACGTTCTACTTCGCGCAGGACCCCCGCGCCCGAACCGCGCATCTGGACGACACCCTGCGCCGGGCGCTTCCGGGAGGATTCACCGAACTGTTCGCCCTGCCGCAACCCGCGCTACAATACCGTCTGTCCGTCGCGCAGTACGCGCCGGGCAAACCGGCACGCGCCCTGCTCGTGTCGCCCGACGGGGCACGGGTGCATATCCTCTGGGACCGGGGCGGCGCGGTGTTCGACGTGTCGGTGCCGGAGCGCGAACCCGTCTTCCTGCGTGACATCCCCGCGCCGCAGCACGGGGCACAATATCTGTCGGCATGCCTCGCGGACAGCGAGCGGTTTCTCGAAGCCTCCGTTGAAAACGTGGGAGTACGGTCCGCGCCGTATATTGAGATCGTGCCGCTCGTGCCGGAGCCGGGCGACCCGAACAGCGAGCCGTGCGGCACGCGGCGCGGAGGAACGGAGTACGGTTACGAATCGTCGCTCCACGGCGGGCGGACGGTCTTGCAGGAGAACGGACGCTCGGTGCGGTTCTATAAGGCAGCCGCGAATTCTAACGAACGCGGTCGCCCATGGCTCACGATCTCGCTCCGGTCTCTTCTGATGGCGATGCCCCTTCGACCAGGCGGCGACACGTTCGCGCTCGCGGCGGGCGGCTACCTGAGTCTATGGCGTGTCCCTGGGTCCGCCATTCCCGAAGCACCGACGAGTAAGCCGTCTCCGCAACCCGAAGCCCCCGTTTTATCGGTGGAGGAAAGAGCGCGTCGTGAGGTACGCGGGTTGCGGGGTTAGTCCAGTTCGGCGGAAAGCGGCACCGTCTCGCCCTTCGCTACCGTTACCGGCAATACCTTGTCCCCGTACCGCACGACGCACGGCGAACCGTTTAACGAATGGACCGTCACTTGGGTCAGTTCGCCGTCGCGCCACGTAATGCCGACCTCGAAGCCGCCCCGTGCGCGTAGCCCCGTCACCGAACCGTTGCGCCAGACGGCGGGAAGCGCCGGGAGCAGGTGCAACTCTCCCGTATGACTTTGCAACAACATCTCGATCACGCCCGCCGTGAACGCGAAATTTCCGTCGATCTGGAACGGCGGGTGCGCGTCGAACAGGTTGGCGTACACCCCGCCGCCGCCGTGGTAGTTCGTGTCTTTGGTGTCAACGAGAGTCAGTAACGCCCGGATAAGTTGATACGCGTGGTCGCCGTCGCCGAGCCGCGCCCACAGGTTGATCTTCCATCCGAGCGACCATCCCGTTCCCGCGTCGCCGCGGATTTCGAGCGAACGGCGCACGGCGGCGGCGAGTTCGGGCGTACTCGCCGGAGTGATCTCGCTCGCCGGATACAGCCCGTACAGGTGCGAAACGTGGCGGTGGTGCTCGTCCTCGTCCTGAAACTCCTTGTAGTATTCGAGCAGTTGCCCGCGCGACCCGATCCGCATCGGGAACAGCCGCGCCCGCGCCTGCGCGAGTCGTTCGGCGAAATCCGGCTCGATGCCGAGCACTTGCGACGCGGCGATGCCGTTGGCAAACAGGTCGCGCAGGATCGCCATGTCCATCGTGGTCGCGACACTCACGGCGGAGCGTTGCCCGTCGGGGGCGATGAAGCCATGTTCCGGCGACGTGGACGGCGCGGTGACGAGATAGCCGTCGCCGTCCTCGACCAGCCAGTCGAGACCGAACTGCGCCGCGCCGCGTAGCACGTGCCACGCACCCTTCAGGAAAGCCGCGTCGCCGGTGAACTCGTAGTGTTCCCACAGGTGCCGACACAGCCACGCCCCGCCCATCGGCCAGTTCGCCCAGCACGGGTTGCCGCCGACCGGCGCGGAGCGACGCCACAGGTCGGAGTTATGATGCGCCGTCCAACCGCCACAGCCATAGTTGGTACGGGCGGTCTTCGCGCCGGTCTCTGCTAACTCCCGGACGAAA
>JACMMA010000861.1 GCA_014379275.1 Armatimonadota bacterium
CCGACCCGTATTCCGATAGAAGAGTTCATGAAGCGTTTCGACAGCCCCCGCTTCCTGCCCGGCGCGAACTTCTTCGCGGTGGACGAGGCGACCGGGGAATACGTCGGCGTCACCATGCTCTGGGGAAGCGGGGGCAACAACGACCTGCACACCGGGATGACCGGTGTCCGCGAGTCCCACCGCAAGCGCGGCATCGCCACCGCACTAAAAATCCACGCCCTGACCTACGCCAAAAAGCGCGGCACCGACGCGGTCTGGACCTCGAACGAAGTCGGTAACGTCGGTATGCTCAGCATCAACTTCCGGTTCGGATTCGAGAAGCAACCTGAGGAGTTGCAGTACACAAAGCAGATCAAGTGAAAATAGTTTCGCGGGCGCGGCAGAAAACAAAATGCCTTCCCAATCCGTCCAGTTTCAGGCTTGCACAAGATCAATCTGCAAGCCTGAGACGTCGCAATGTTAAAAGCAGTGTAGCCTTACAGACGCTTTTATCGCTACTAACCTGACTAGAATTGAAACAGGATAACGGAGACAAACGACTTATACCTCGACTTACAAACATCGTCTCATGGCGGCTTAAAGAGGACCCCGACCATTACATTTGGAGGAATTGCATCGATAGCAAAGTGGTTGAATGTTGTTGATGTCATCCGAGCCGCCTTTTTCCACACGCTTAATGTGATCTTTAGTCCAAACATTTTTGTATCTGCGGTCTGATCGCGGAGGAATCTCGCTCCATAACCGGTTGCATCTTGGGCAACTGTCGTACTGAGCTAACTTCTGACGCCACTCCCCAACCGTGTGACTACCGCCATTATTGATGAGTCTTTGGGTATAGATATTGGCTCGCCTTCGTCTGCAAGGTAGGCAATACCGCCGTTTCTTGCACGAGGTTGATGACACGTATATTCCAAAATCTGCGCCGCCACACTTACGGCAAGGCTTCGTATTCATGTTGGATACAGTATTATAGATTTTCATGCCTTTTGGAGCCCTAGTTAGTTCTCTGTCATTGCACACCTATTTTGTCGCCTTCAACGACTATCTGAATCTAAGAATCTCCTACAGAGCTGCTCGGGAGAACTCTGTTTTACAATACATCCTGTGCCCTCACTCAACACTGGGGTGAGGGCACAAGGATAAATCCAGTCAGAAGCTCCTACAGATGGTGGGCTTTAGCGGAACCCTTACGTAATTGCACCTACGCCATTAACTGCCGAAGCACATATGGGAGAATACCGCCGTGCAGGTAGTAGTCGACCTCAATCGGCGTGTCGATGCGCAGGATCAGCGGGACGGTCAGGTTCTCGCCGTTCGAGCGGTGGACGGTGAGCGTGACTTCGAGGCGCGGTTTGAGTCCCCCTTCCAAGCCGGTCAGGTCGAGCGTTTCGTCGCCGGTCAACCCGAGCGATTGCCAGGAGTCGCCTTCCCGGAACTGGAGCGGGAGGACGCCCATGCCGACCAGGTTGGAGCGGTGGATGCGCTCGAACGATTGCGCGACGACCGCCTTGACCCCCAACAAATTGGTGCCCTTCGCCGCCCAATCGCGGCTGGAGCCGGTGCCGTATTCCTGACCCGCGAAGATCATCAGCGGCGTTCCCGACGACATGTACTTCACCGCCGCGTCGTAGATCGGCAAGTGCTCGCCGTCCGGGTAATGCACGGTGACGCCGCCGACCACGCCCGGCACCATCGCGTTCTGGATGCGGACGTTGGCGAACGTGCCGCGCATCATGATCTTGTCATTGCCGCGCCGTGAGCCATAGGAGTTGAAGTCGTCCGGCGTCACGCCCTTCTCCTGCAGGTACATGCCCGCCGGGGAGGACGATTTGATCGCGCCCGCCGGGGAGATGTGGTCCGTGGTGATCGAGTCGCCGAACAATGCCAGCGGGCGCGCCTTTTTGATGTCCTTGGCGACGCCCGCGCTCATGCCGAACCTGTCGAAGTACGGCGGCTCCTGAATATACGTGGACGACGTGTCCCACGCGTAAACTTCGCCGGTCGGGGATTCGATAGCCGCCCAGAGCGGGTTCTTGTCGCCCAGATTCGCGTAGTTCGCCGCGTAGACCGCCGGGTCCATCGCCGAGCCGAGGAGCGCGTTAATTTCTTCCGGCGCGGGCCAGATATCTTTCAGGTACACCGGCACGCCGTTCGTGTCGGTGCCGAGGGGTTCGGTCGTCAGGTCGATGGCGACGCTGCCGGCGAGGGCATAGGCGACGACGAGCGGCGGGGAGGCCAAGAAGTTCGCCTTGACATTCTGGTGGACGCGTGCCTCGAAGTTGCGGTTGCCCGACAGGACGGCGGCGACGACCAGGTCGTTATCCACGACGACTTTCTCAATCGCCGGGTCGAGCGGACCGGAGTTGCCGATGCAGGTCGTACAGCCGTAGCCGACCGTCTGGAAACCCAACTGATCGAGATACTGCGATAACCCGGTTTTATCGAGGTAATCGGTGACGACACGCGAACCGGGCGCGAGCGAGGTTTTCACGGTCGGGTTGATTGTCAAGCCGCGTTCGACCGCTTTCTTGGCGACCAATCCCGCCGCCAGCATCACGGACGGGTTCGACGTATTGGTACAGGACGTGATCGCCGCGATAACCACCGAACCGTGCTTCAGGTCGGTGCGTCCCTTCGGAGCGAGTGATCCTTCGCCTGCCTCGACGCGATCCGGCGTCGGGCGGTTCTGCATCATCTCGATCTCGGTGATCGTCGCCGTCTCTTTCTCGGATTCGAGCGGGTGGGCACCGCCTTCGGGTTGGGTTTCTATCGCCTGTTCGCCGCCGCCGGTCAAGGGCAGGTCTACCATCTTCGACGCGCCGACGCCGGTCAGTACGACGAATCGTTTGTTCGCTTCGGCGAGCGACTTCGCGTAGCCGCTTTGCGCCGTCGGTGCCGCTAACAGTTCGGCGAATTTAGCTTTGACTTCGGCGAGTTCGATCCGATCCTGCGGACGCTTGGGTCCGGCGAGCGCCGGGCGAACATCGGCGAGGTCGAGTTCTAAGAGTTGCGAGTAAGCGATCTCGCCCGCCTTCGGCATCCCGAACAAACCCTGCGCCTTGAAGTATTCGCGGAACGCGGACACCTGCTCTTCAGTGCGTCCGGTCGCGGTCAGGTATTTGCACGACTCTTCGTCTACCGGGAAGAAGCCCATCGTCGCGCCGTATTCGGGTGCCATGTTCGCGATGGTCGCGCGGTCGGTGAGGGAGAGCGAGGCCGCGCCTTCGCCGTGAAATTCGACGAACTTACCGACGACTTTCGCCTTGCGGAGCATTTCGGTGACGCGTAACACCAGGTCGGTTGCGGTCACACCCGCGTTCAGCGAACCGGTCAGATGTACCCCGACCACATCCGGCGTTAGGAAGTAGACGGGTTGACCGAGCATGCCGGCTTCCGCTTCGATGCCGCCGACGCCCCACGCGACGACGCCCAGTCCGTTGATCATGGTCGTGTGCGAGTCGGTGCCGACGAGGGTATCCGGGTAGTAGGTGTCGCCGCTACTCAGAACACCCTTCGCCAGATATTCCAGGTTGACCTGATGCACGATGCCGATTCCCGGCGGCACGACCGAGAAGCCGTTGAACGCCTGCATGCCCCACTTCAGGAACTGATATCGCGAGGTGTTCCGCTCGAACTCCTTCGCCATGTTCATTTCCAGCGCGTTCGCGGTCCCGGAATAGTCCACCTGCACGGAGTGGTCCACGACCAGGTCGACCGGGACGAGCGGTTCGATGATGCCGGGGTCTTTGCCCATACGCTCGGCGGCGGAGCGCATCGCGGCGAGGTCAACCAGAAGCGGAACGCCGGTAAAGTCCTGGAGCACGATCCGCGCAACGACGAACGGGATTTCGGCTTCGCGTTCGGCGTTCGGTTGCCAGTTGGCGAGGGTGCGAATGTCATTCTCGGAAACCCGCTTGCCGTCGAAGTTGCGCAACACCGACTCTAAAACGATGCGGATCGAAACCGGGAGCGTGGAAACGGGACCGACGCCCGCCGCTTCCAGCGCGGGAAGGGAGTAGTAAGTTCCGGTCTTGCCCGCGTCAAACGAAAAGGTTTGTCGGGAGTTGAATAGATTATGCGGCTCTGCCATGGTGAGGAAAAGTCCTTTCAAAAGGGGGCGATTTGCCGCGTTTATTGTACTACACCGCCGCGCTATGCGTCGAATGAATAGTTTGCATGAAATCGATGCGTAATGCGACTACAACTTCCATACCACAATATGATCCGCGATCACGGTGGCCATTGCGTTCCCCATCGGAGAAATGGCATAGTCAGTTACGGGCGCACGGAAATCAAGGGATGTAGCGAAGGTGTCATCACCTCGTCGAACGACTTGCATCCGCTGACATTTTTCCGTTAGCCGTACTTTGAGTGGTCCCGCCTCGTCTTCGAGTCTAATTCGATCATCGGGAGCCAGAAGAATATCCTCGCCGGCGAGGGTGCTGGCATCGCCCAGAGTTCGCTCCTCGGCTCCTGTCGTCAGATTGCGAGTCACAATGAAGTAATTTTTGGATTTTTCCGTGAAGTTCCGGTAGCCATATCGGAGGATCTCACCGATTTCAGAAACGTAGATGCGACCGATTGATCCCCACGATCCACTTATGTGCGAGATCGAACCGCGAACGTTTCCGTCTGGAACCTGAACGATTGTCACGTGTGTTCCGTCGAACAGAATCAGATGTCGACCGTCGGTAGTGAATCGCAGGCGGTATTGACGATACCATCCCTTCTTCCCCGTTCGAATCAGGAATGCGCTCGGGGCGGTGACGGGTTGGAACTCTTTGTAGAATCGGGCGAACTGTTTTCGTAGCGTGGCTATCATGCCGCGAATCGCGTCTCGGGAAGTTTCGGCGTCGCGCGAAAAGACCACGTGTTGCCATCCGCCCCGTCGTCGCCGGAACGATTGTTCATCGTCCCGGTTATGAAGCGTGAGAAGATCTGCGAGCATCTCCCCGCCGTTGGGTTCCTCGGTCAGACCGGTCCCGTAATATTTCTCGACGAACGAAAACTGGTCCCCGAACACACGTTGCAACAGCGTGATCGACGGTTGCAGAAGATGCTTCGGTTCGGTTGCGTTCCAAACATTGACGCCCGGTTCGTGGTTTTTGATCCGCATCCCCGGTATCGTCCAACCGGAATCGGCGGTCTTACGCGCCAGAAGGTGCGGGCAACGCTCCTCATGCGACGCCCCACAAAACGGACAGTGTGCGGTACGACAGCACACATTCCCGTGATATGCGGTGGTGGGGTAACCCGCCCGGAAATCCTTGTCGCCCGGCTTTGGCACCACGGTCTCGCGGAGCGGTTTCCTACAAACGGTGCAGTCGAAAGGGACTGTTGGCTTGGCGATCAACAATCTACTCCCCATCGGGCGTTTCTGTATAGCATTGATAGTTCAGACCACCGCTTTCGGTTGCGGTTTCTGGGTGTGAACCGACTGGCGCGGGATACACCACAGAACCACATGTTGTCCAGCGGCAGTGGCGAAGGTTTCTCCATCGGATAATACCGAGAGGTCGCCGATCACCGAGCGGAGCAGTATCGTTTGGTCAGGCTTTGCGTTCTTGTTGCTCGCCATATGGTCCATCCGGTA
>JACMMA010000862.1 GCA_014379275.1 Armatimonadota bacterium
CAGGGTCGCTATGAAAGTATTTGTATACGACACGACGTTGCGCGACGGTTCGCAGGGCGAGGGCATCTCCTTTTCGGTCGCGGACAAGATCAAGATCGCGCGGCGGTTGGATGAGTTCGGCGCGGATTATATCGAAGGCGGCTGGCCCGGCGCGGTCACGAAAGACACCGAGTTTTTCGCACGCATGAAGGAATCCCCGTTGAAACGTGCCCGGCTCGCCGCGTTTGGTTCGACACGCAAGGCCAACTCTAAGGTGGAGGACGACGTACTCCTGAAACACCTTCTGGACGCCGAAACGCCGGTCGTGACGATCGTCGGGAAGTCGTCGGCGTGGCACGTCACGGAAACGTTGCGCGTGCCGCTCGCGGAGAATCTTGCCATGATCGGTGAGTCGGTCGCGTACCTCAAGCAGCACGGTAAAGAAGTGATCTACGATGCCGAGCATTTCTTCGACGGCTACAAAGAAAATCGGGAGTATACGCTCTCCGCGCTCCGCGCCGCCGTCGAGAATGGCGTGGACTGGCTCTGCCCGTGCGACACGAACGGCGGCACGTTGCCCCACGAAGTCCACGCGATCATCGCCGACGTGGTGCGGACGTTTCCCGGCGTGAAAGTCGCGATGCACCCGCACGACGACGGCGATTGCGGCACGGCGAACGCGCTCGCGGCGGTGCAAGCCGGGGCGACGCAGGTGCAGGGCACGGTGAACGGTTACGGCGAGCGGGTCGGGAACGCCAACATCGTGCCGATTGTCGCCGCGCTCCGCTTGAAGATGGGCTACGACTGCTTGTCCGAACAGGCGATGGGGGAGCTGACCAAACTGTCGGCGTTCGTGGACGAGGTCGCCAACGTCGCGGCGAATCCGAAAGCGGCGTATGTCGGGCGGAACGCGTTCACGCACAAAGCGGGTCTGCACGCCGACGCGATCTCGAAAGCCCCGACCGCGTATGACCATATCGAGCCGCAGATCGTCGGCAACACCCGTCGCCTGTTGGTTTCTGAGCAGTCCGGCGGCGCGACCATCGCGCAGAAAGCCGCTGACCTGGGTTATGCGCTGGACAAACGCTCTCCGGAAGCACGCGCCATTTTAGCCGAGGTCACGGAGCGGGAACGCGGCGGGTACTCGTTCGAAGGCGCGGAGGGATCGTTCGAGTTGCTATTGAAGAAGGCGACCGGGCGTTATCGCAAGCTGTTCGAACTGATCGGCTTCCGGGTGCTGACCGAACGCCGCGCGAACGACCCCGAGCCGATCACCGAAGCGACCCTGCGCCTTCGCGTCGGCGACCGCGAGATGCTGACGGTCGCCGAGGGCGACGGTCCGGTCCATGCGTTAGACGGTGCCCTGCGGAGTGCCCTGCAATCGGTCTATCCGCAACTCGCCGAGATCCGCCTGACCGATTTCAAAGTGCGCGTTGTGTCCGCCAGCGAGGGCACGGCGGCGAAGGTGCGTACCATCGTAGAATCCACCGGACCGGGCGGCGAAACGTGGTCCACGGTCGGCGTCTCCTACAACATCATCGAGGCGTCGTGGCAAGCGTTAGTGGACGCCGTGGAGTACGGTCTGTTGCGCGACGCGGCGGCGAAGTAGATTATTCCAAATCACTCTCCACTTCATTTGGAATTTGAGAGGGATTTGGGAGTAGGGGTACGACTATGTATAAGCCTTTCACTTTTCACTGTCAGTTGACACAAGTTCCGTCGCGGCGAGCATGCTCGGCGTTGTGATGTTGACAGTCAGCGTGTCGCCGCTGAATTGCCACGTGCCCGCGCAGGCGCCGCCGCCTGCGCTGGTGCCGGTGAACGCGCCGTTCTCGAAGAACGTCACGGTGTCGTTAGCGCCGCAACTCACCGATGTTTCGTCGCCGTTTTCCACGAAGTTTATCTCGCCCGCGCAAGCCGTACTCTGCCCGGCAGCCTCAGGACGGGTGACGCGCCACGTGCCAGGGAGCAGTTCTTACGCGGATTGGGTGTCGCCCCCGCCCCCGCCGCACCCCGTCAGCAGAAAGGCACCGATGATCCCCGCCGCGAGCCATACGGAAGCGCAATGTCCCATCCGGGTTATGTTGCGTGCTTTGCTTATCCACTTCATTTTTCGTACTCCTTACGTCTTCAAGGTGTCGTTTCACCCTGTAGACCGAGTGTACGGGCAGGGCATTAAAAAATCGTTAGGATGTGGATCGGCTCGCCAAAATAGTGAACGCCCACGCGACCATACCCTAACGGACCCGGTCGCGCCCATGTACAAACGCCACCCCTTTTGCTACAATGGCACCGAAGGAACGTATCATGCCCCACCCATACCACTCTACTCTCGTGCCGTTTGTTTGCGTCTCCGCGCTGATCGCCGGAACTCTCGGACTTGCCGCTTTATCCAATGCCAGTCGTCCCGAGGAGAAACTGATCCCGCGTAGCGAGGGCAACATCCTCGTCACGGGGAAGGCGATCACGCCGGTCGCGGAAGGGCATGTCGGCGTCGGCGCGTCCCCGTTTCGGCTAGCTACCTCGCCCGACGGGAAGTTCGCGCTCGCTTCGACAATGGGCGGGCGGACTTATCTGTCGGCAGTCGAGATCAGCACCGGTAAAGTCGTCAGCAAGATCCGCTTCATCGCGCCGCCCCGCGCACCGGGCGGTCCTCCGGTCCCCAGGGACGGCGGGTTGTACTACGGGATCGCGTTCGGCAAGACGGAGAACGGTGCGACGCCGGTCTTCGTTTCGCGGGGCGCGGAGGATGCTATCGGTGTGCTGTCACTGAGCGCGGATGGTGCTCTTACCGATACCGGTCGCCAGATCAAATACCCGTCCCGCCCCGCCCCCACGCCTGCACCCGGCGAAGAAAGAGCGGCGTCCTTGACCCCGTTGAACCCGGCTGGTCTGGCAGTCTCCACCGATGGTAAGTTCCTGTTCACCGTCGATAACACCGGGATACCGAGCACGGACATGGGTGGACAGCTACACGTTTTCGACATCGCGTCCGGGGAGCAGGTTTCCGTGATGCCGACGCCGGGTTACCCTTACGCCGTCGTTCGTCGTGAGAACACGCTCTATGTCACCAGCGAAGTCGCGGGCACGGTTTCCGTGGTGGATGTGACCAACGCGTCAACGCCGCGCATCACGCAAACATTGCAGACCGGTGCCGACCCGGCGTACCTGCTTTTGAACAAGGATGGCTCGCGCCTATTCGTCTCGAACGCGGGCAGTGATACGGTTACCGAGATCGACACCGCCAAAAACCAGATCGAGCGGACGATGTTATTACGCCCACCGTCCGCGCGGGGTTTGCCGGGTTGTACACCACTCGGGATGACGCTTTCCCCGGACGAGTCGCGCCTTTTCGTCGCACTCGGCGATATGAACGCCGTCGCGGTCGTGAGCACTGCGACCGGTGTGACCGAGGGGTATATCCCGACCGGTTGGTACCCGTCCGACGTCGCGACCGACGGCGCGAACCTTCTCATCACCTGCGCACGGGGCGTCGAAAGCCGCAACCCGAACGACAAGCCGGACCCGCTCGCGCAAGCCGACTTTCCCCAACGCGCCCAGTATGTGTATAACGTCATCGACGGCACCGTGTCGCGCGTCTCGCTGGCATCCGCGCTGAAGGACCTTCCCCGGATTTCGGAGCAGGTTCTGGAAAATAACTCGCTCCGGCGCGGTAAGAATGGCGACCTCCTGCAAGCGGCACGAACGGCTCTGAAAAATCCCGGCATCGAGCACGTGATTTATATTATCAAGGAGAATCGCACCTACGACCAGGTTTTGGGCGACATAAAGCGCGGCAACGGTGACCCGTCGCTGGTGTTGTTCGGGCGCGAGGTGACACCGAATCAGCACGCCTTAGCCGAACGGTTCGTCCTGCTGGACAACTTCTACTGTTGCGCGGAGGTGTCCGGCGACGGGTGGAACTGGTCCACAGCGGGCATTTCGAGCCACTACGTGTCGCGCAACGTGCCCTACGGCTACGGCGGACACACGCGCCCGTATGATTACGAAGGCACGAATAACGACGTATCGGTGGAACGACTCGGGATGCCGGATGTCGCCCGCGCCCCCGGCGGCTATATCTGGGAGGCGGCGCAAAAAGCGGGCGTGTCGGTGCGCAACTACGGCTTCTTCGTGACGTTCGACGGGGCGGCACCGCGCACCCCCGAGGGGCGCGCCGAGGAAGGGACAGGAAAGCAGGTCGCGGCGCACACCGCCCTCGCTCCGAACACCGACCCCGATTTCCGCGAGTATGACATCAACTATGCCGACAGCGACGCGGCGGCGAAACACGGGATCGCCCCACCGAGAAGGGCACTGGCGACGTTCGGCGCGTACAAAGCACCGTCACGCATCAGCGAGTTTCTGCGCGAGTACAGCGGCTTTGTCCAAGCGAAAACGATGCCGGGGTTATCGCTCGTGCGTCTGCCGCGCGATCATACATCGGGCACCACACCCGACGCGCCGTCCGCACGGGCGATGGTCGCCGACAACGATTACGCGGTCGGTCAGTTGGTCGAGGCGGTGTCGCGCTCGCCGTACTGGAAAAAGACGGCGATCTTTATCGTCGAGGATGACGCGCAGAACGGCTATGACCACGTGGACGCGCACCGCTCCATAGCATTCGTGATCAGCCCGTTCGTGAAGCGGAACAGTCACGACAGCCGTTTCTACAACACCGACTCGACGCTACACACGATGGAAAACCTGCTCGGCATTGATCCGATGAACCAGTACGACG
>JACMMA010000158.1 GCA_014379275.1 Armatimonadota bacterium
AAGCGGCACTCTCGTACTGCTCGAACAACTTCTCACCGTACCAGTTCCGGCAGATGCGGATTCTCGAATTTCCCGCGTATGCCTCGTTCGCGCAATCGTTCCCGAACACGGTCCCGTATTCGGAAAGCATCGGCTTCATCGCGAAGGTGGACGACACCAAGGACGACATCGACTACCCGTATTACGTGACGGCGCACGAAGTGGCGCACCAGTGGTGGGCGCACCAGATCCTCGGCGCTAACGTCGAAGGGGCGGAGATGCTTTCCGAGTCGCTGGCGGAATACACGGCGATCAAGATCATGGAGCAGAAGGACGGCTTAGCCCGCACCCGCAAGTTCCTGCGCTTCGACTTAGACCGCTATCTGCGCGGGCGGGGGAGCGAGCGCGAGGGAGAAAGCCCGCTCGTTAAGGTTCAGGAGCAACAGTACATTCACTACCCGAAAGGGGCGCTGGCATTCTACGCGCTGAGCGAGCGGATCGGCTCCGAACGACTCAACGCCACGTTGTCGCGCTTCGTTCGGGACAACAAGTTCCAGGAACCGCCCTATACGACGGCGCCGGAACTGATGGAATACCTCCACCAGGACACGCCCGCCGACGCGCAGGAGTTTCTTACCGACCAGTTCGAGAAGATCACGCTATATGATTGCCGCACGATTTCCGCGACCAAGGAGAAGCAGCCCGGCGGCAAGTGGCGCGTGACGATGAAAGTCTCGGCGGCGAAAAAGTACAGCGACCCCGGCGGAAAAGAAACCGACGCGCCGTTCAACGACGCGGTAGACATCGGGGTTTTCGCCGAAGCGGATAAAAAACGTAGCGGCGACGATAAAAATGCCCTCGGCAAGCCGCTCGCTTTCGAGAAAAAGAAGATCGTAAAAGGCGAACAAACCCTGACATTCACCGTCAGTGAGGAACCGTTCAAGGCGGGCATCGACCCGTACAACAAACTGATCGACCGGATTCCGACTGATAATGTGATGGCCGTGAAATAATCAAAAATCAATAATCGAACACCCCGCGCGAAGACTCGCGCGGGGTGTTCGATTTAGCAGGAATCCGCTTCGCCGCGATACGGTCTGTACGGAGAGCGAGTACGAATGGCATTCGAGGGAGATTTAGAGATACACCTGACCGTGCGGGAACCGGACCCAACTCGGGGGGAGGCGCTACAGAGCCTCGCATCTGTCCGGGGGTGGAAATATCTGCATATTATTCTGGCACGCGGCGACACGCCGTCGCAACCGATGCTGACCCGGCACGTCCACGGCGACCTGGAATCCGCGTGCCACGAGGCGTCTGAAGCGACACGGGCGTTCGAATCTGCGGGCTTCCCCGTCACGCGGGTGAAGATCGAAGCCGCGCCCTGGAATGAGGGCGTTCCCCAGTCCGACGCCGAAGCGCAAACGGTCAGTCGGCATTTCGAACACCACATCAAGCTTCTCCTGCCCCCGGACGCGGTCACCACCGCCCTCACGTTTGTCGCACAGCGGCACGAAGCGCACCTGTCGCGCAACGCGCTCAAACAACGCGCGGATGGCTACGCGGAGCGGTTTGTTAGCCAGCGATGCTTCGGCGTGGGCCGCGCCACGGCGCAAAAGCGGTTCGATGCTCTACTTTCTGATCTCGCTACGTTCGGTCATCCCGTGCTCGATACCGAGGAAGAATACGTCGTCCACGACAGTAATCTCTCGCTAGATAATGGCTGGCTACAGTTGGCAGTAATCAAGCAGGAGGCAAACCCATGAGAAAGAACGACCCGAAGGAATATCCGAAAACATATCTGGCACAAACCGGAGGTAGCATTAAGCCCGCCGGCGAGATTATTTTCGATCCGGCGCTACGACAGTTCCCGCGCGCGTTCCGCCCTGCGGCTCCGCAATTCGATTCGCCGGAAGAGAAGGCGCGGTGGCGACAGGCGCGGTGGACCGTGATCGGTCATCTTCTTCGGATCGTCGGGGAATCGCCCTGTCGCGATTCCCTGGTTCTACGCGGCAGCCTCCTGCTGAAAACATGGCTCACTGGCGTAGCGCGAGAACCAGGCGATATAGACTGGGTCGTGCGTCCGGTCACTGCCGGTATCACTGACCCGACAGCGACAAGGATGTTCGACGATCTGATTCGCGCGGCGCAAAACCAGCGAATCATTTCCGATATCGCTATCCTGGGAGATAGGATCGCTGTCGACGACATCTGGACGTACGAACGGGTGCCAGGAAAGCGCATCGTCTTCCCATGGAGAGCAGATGGGCTACCGGACGGCGCGGTACAAATGGATTTCGTGTTCGGCGAAATATTGCACACGGCCCCCTCGCTGATGCCGATCGTAATTGACGGGAACGCGGTGTCGGTTTGGGCGGCGACCCCGGAAGAGTCCCTGGCCTGGAAACTACTCTGGCTGGAAACCGATGGTTTCCCACAGGGCAAAGACCTTTACGACGCGGTTCTACTCGCCGAACGCACGTACCTGCCATGGAACCTGCTACATAAAGTCCTATCGGCTGATGACTGGTTTCGCTCGAACGGTCAGAATAAAGAATTGTTTGAATTAGGCGATCTGGAATGGGACGACTTCAAGCGCGAACACCCGGACATAGAAGGCGATGCTTTCCACTGGCAGAAACGATTGAGAACCGCGCTCGCCCGGACGCTGGCGGAGCGTGACGCCGCTTCGCTCTGACGAGGCACACAGAAAGATTCGATGGAGACCGAAAAAGAGTCGGAATATTCCGCACGCGGGCGCGTTATTCACCACTTGCTTGAACTGATCAATCGGTCCGGGCTGGGGGAACTCGTCGTTTTGCGCGGGAGCCTACTGATGAAAGCCTGGTACGGAGACGCCGCGCGCGAGCCAGGGGACATTGACTGGGTGTTACGTGACGACGAATCGCAGTACAAGCCAACGTTTTTCCGCGAACGCTTAAAGAACTTCTTACGCTCGGTTGCTAAACACTCGGACGTGGGCGGGGTGCGAATCAACTCTCGGAAGATAGTAGAGGACGCAATCAACACAAAGGGAGAATACCAGTCGCTCGTCGGTCGCCGCTTGATTTTCCCGTGGCAGAGTGCGGGCAAGGCTTCAGGGACGATCCAGATGGATTTCGCCTTCGACGAAGTGTTGCGTGTTTCGCCGTCCTGGACAGCCATACCTAATCCCGTCGGCGAGGAAACGCGTGTGTGGGCGGTCAGTAAAGAAGAATCGCTGGCGTGGAAAATCGTTTGGCTCGAGCACGACGCAGGGAATACGACTCCCTCGCAACTGACAGTAGGTACAAAGCCGAAGGGGAAAGATCTATATGACGCCGTCTTGCTCGCCGAAGATATTTTCCTGCCAATGGATCTGCTCCTGCGCGTCTGTGCGGAGCATTACTGGTACATGACTTCGGCGAACTCGGGAAATCCATTCGGGTCGGAGGCGTTTCCGCTAATGTGGGACGTGGATTGGGAACCGTTCCAGAAAGAGCATCCGAAAATTACAGGGTGGGCGACGGACTGGCAGATGCGGCTCGCCTACGCACTCTCGCCGACGTTTAGCGCCGAGGAAAGGGAAAGGGCGCACATCGCCCTTTCCTTCCAATAATCGCGTTATTCCGCGCTGTCCGCCTTGAGATCCAGGTAGTCGAGTTCGGCTTGCGTCAGTTTGACTTCGGACGCCGTGATATTCGCCTTCAGTTCGTCCGGGTTTGCCGAACCGACCAGCGCGTAAATATCGAGTGGGTACGACAGCACGAATGCCAGCGCGACCTGCGGGATGGTCAAGCCGCGTTTCGCCGCGATCTCTTTGGCGCGGTCTAGACGGTCGAAGTTCTGCGGGTAGCAGTAGCACTTCACGGCTAACTTCTCGAAGTAGTCGCCGGTCTCGCCGAACTGCTTGTAGTTTTCGCGGGTGAACTTACCCGACCAGAAACCGCCCGCCATACTCGACCAGGTGAAAAGCGGCATTTTGTTCTCCGCGTAGTACGCCTTCGATTCGTCGTTCTGCGGTCCCGAAATGCTGACGCAGTTGTCCCACGGCTCCTCGACCT
>JACMMA010000863.1 GCA_014379275.1 Armatimonadota bacterium
GAGCGCTGTTGCCGCTTTACCAATTCGACCGTGGCTTTGAGTTGATCCAGCGTGAAAGTATTCTCAAGCGCGTCGAGAACGGAACGGGTGATATCCCCGAGCTGGTCCATCTCTGCCAGCTTCTTCTCGAAAAGCGGCTTCTCATAGATCGAATGGGGAACGAAATCGGGGGCGGTGACATAGGGCGAATCCTCATCTATCGAGATTTCGTTGTCGGCATCGATCGTCCCGGTTCCGAATGTGATGGAGGAAATGTGTCCTTCACCGACCGCACGGAGCGAAACGACGAAACGAAGGGAACCTTCCGGTATCCCGGTCTGATCCGGGTGGGGGACTATCGAGGGGTTGAAGAGCGCCGCCGATTCGAGCGAGTATTCCAGCGTGAAATACGCGCCGATCAGGACCTTGCGCGCCGCGGTCAGTTCGGACTCGGCGACCGGTAAATACTCCTTGACTTGCTCATAGCGGCGCAAGAAATACTGTCCCAACCGTTGATGCCGGTCTTTGAATTCGGCGAGCACCGTTTCCGTGTGCTTAGCGACTTCGCGCTCCGGGAGCGAAAGGATCCGGGCGATAATTTTCAGATACCGTGTCGAATCGCCGAACTGAAACGGACGAAACAAAACGCGGGCGATATTCGGCTTTAAGACAATAGACGTACGAGTTGCATTTACCATAGGACAAGAAAAAGGGTCGCTCCTGAACGTCGACCGCGCTATTATGGACAATTTTTATGGGTAATATCAACCGGGTAAGCTCAGTATAATCCATGATCTTGCCAAAAAGTACATGCATTGTACCAAATGTGCCGTAGAAAATGGTACATAATGTCACTATAATACAAGCAATCTTGATTCTCACGGAGCACAAATGACGCCCTTTTCCCTACCCTCTCTTTCGAATGACTACCCACTCGCGGCAGAGCAAGTCGCGCTCTACCGCGAAAAAGGCTGGGTTCTGTTGCGCGAGGTCGCGTCACGCGAAGAGGTCGCCGCTTATCGACCCATCTTGAGCGAGGTGACGATGGAGCACAATTACAACAAGAAGCCGCTCGCCGAACGCGATACCTACGGCAAAGCGTTCATACAGGTGGGCAATCTGTGGGCGAAAGACGAGCGGGCGAAGCGGTTCAGTCTCGCCCGCCGGTTCGCCCGGGTCGCCGCCGAACTGATGGGCGTCCAAGGGGTCCGCATTTACCACGATCAGGCTCTGTATAAGGAAGCCGGGGGCGGTTACACCCCCTGGCATCAGGATCAGCAATACTGGCCTCTCGACGGCGCGAAGTGCGTCACGCTCTGGATGCCGCTCGTGGACGCGGACGCGGATATGGGCACCATGCGGTTCGCCTCCGGCTCGAAGACGCTGGGCTATCTGGGACCGATGAACATTTCCGACGATTCGGAGGCGAAGCTAGAAGCGTTAACGGCGGAGCGCGGTTTTCCGATCGAAGCGGCGGGAGCGATGCGAGCGGGCGACGCGACGTTCCACGACGGATGGACGATCCACGGTGCGCCCGGCAACGAGTCGCCGGATCGGACCCGGGAAGTCATGACCATTATTTACGTCGAAGACGGCGCACGGATCACCGAACCCGATAGCCCGCAACGGGAGAACGACTTGAAGGCATGGTTCCCCGAGCGGAAACCGGGCGATAGAGCGGACAGCGCACTCAATCCGCTCGTATACGAGGAGGGGAAATAGGTACATGGAAATACCGCATGAGTTTATACCGTCGGTTGGCAAGAAACCGATCCCTACCGGGGAAGATCATTTCGGTGCGCTACGCCGCTCGGCCGACATCCTCACTGACGGCGACGCGTTGCGAAATCGCCTCGCTGACGACGGCTACCTGTATTTCCCTGGTGCGCTCGATCGAGACCAGGTAACATCGGCCCGGCGGGTATGTATGGAGCGATTGATGGCGCAGGGGGCACTAGAGGCAGGAAGCGACCCGATGGACGCGATCGCCGCCCACGGGACGAAGAAATACTATTTCATGGAGTCGCTCGCCGAAGAGAACGACCCGCTGATGCGCGTTTTATACGAGGGGGCCATGATGCGGCTGATGGCGCAGCTTTTCGACACCGACGTGCGCCATTTCGATTACACCTGGATGCGCGCGGTCGGTCCGGGAAACGGTACGTCCCCGCACTGCGACGCGGTTTATATGAATCGCGGCACGGAGCAACTCATCACGGCGTGGACCCCGCTCGGCGACATCCCGCTGGTCCAAGGGGGACTCGTAGTACTCGAAAACTCACACCGCGAAAAAACGGGCAAGCTAGAACAGTATCTACACCAGGACGTGGATACTTTTTGCGAGAACGGACCCAACGCCCAGAAAATACGCGACGGTAAAATGGCGTGGGAACATTATGACGGATCGTTCCGGGAGTGGAGCGGTGCTTTTAGCGACGATGCGAACGAGATAAGGGCGTTGCTCGGCGGACGCTGGCTGACCTCGCCGGAATACCGGATGGGTGACGTGTTGCTGTTCACCATCGCGACACTCCACGCCAGCCTGGACAATAACAGCGACCGGATCCGCTTGTCGTCGGACACACGTTACCAGCCCGCGCATCTGCCCGCGGACGAACGGTGGGTCCTCGGCGCCAACGGGGAGCGTCCCATAGCGCACGGCGCGGCGGGTAAGCGGGGCAAAATCTGCTGACCGTCGCGGTAAACGTGTGGTTGCTTGAAATCGTCTTGTCCTGGGTAGAAATCAGTCGGCAACCGGGAGTCTGCCTTAGAACGATACCAAGCGGATGAGCAAAGAAAACAAGAAGATATTGTCTGTCGCCGATGTTGACCTCGAAGCCATCGTCGCCGAACGTACCGGACAGGGAGGGTATGCGCCCTCGCCGGAAGCGTGGGAAGACGAAACCCTGTATTTTTTGCTGTTGGATCGCTTCAGTGACGGGAACGAAAGCGGCGTGATGGGCAGCGACGGAGACACCGTTTGCGCGGGGGACCGCCCCCGCTTCGTCGACCAGAAACATGCCGGGAACGCGGTGAAGTCCGAAAGGTCGGCGAAAAAGTGGCGCGAGGCGGGCAACACATTCACCGGCGGAAACCTCCGGGGATTGACCGACAAGATCGGCTATCTGAAGCGGCTCGGTGTCACGACGGTTTGGATCAGCCCGATCCTGAAGCAAGCTACGTTCGCCAGGAATGACTACCACGGCTACGGCACGCAAAACTTTTACGAGGTCGAGCCGCGTTTCGGTAAGCGCGGCGATTTCCGCGGCCTCGTTGATACCGCGCACAGTCACGGTATCAAGGTGATCCTGGACATTATTTTGAACCACTGCTGTGACGCGTTCGGTTATGACGTCGACGAGAACCGACCGTGGACCGGAGAGCAGTTTCCGGTGAAGGGCTTCCGGGACAAAAAGGGCGCACCCACGATCCCTTTCAAAACGCTGGGGGGCACGCGCTATGCGAACGGTGCCGTCTGGCCCCGCGAGCTACAAGCACCGGAGAATTTCACGCGCAAAGGGTACATGGTCAAATGGGACAATTGGCCAGAGTATGAGGAAGGCGACTTTTTCGGATTCAAGGATTTTCATCTGGGCAACTACTGCGGCGGGGACCGCGACGAAGAGGACGAGGGGGATATCTCCTCCGCCACTGAAAACCAGGCGTTCGAACCGTCACCGGCACTGATCGCACTCACCGCGGTGTACAAATATTGGATTGCGTTTGCGGACATCGACGGCTTCCGGATCGACACCGTGAAGCATATGGGGCCGGGACCGGCGTGCTGGTTTACCGATGAAATCAAGGCTTTCACGCGGTCGCTTGGGAAGCGAAACTTCTTTCTCCTCGGCGAGATTGCCGGGGGACGGGCGCACGCACAATGGATGTTGCGACAAACGCACCTGGACGCCGCCCTCGGTATAGACGAGATCCCCGAGCGGATGCGCGGTGTGGTACGCGGGGAAACATCTCCCTGCGAGTTCTTCGGGATGTTTGTCAATTCCAAAAAAGATCAGGAGGCAACGGACGACCCGAACTGGTGGGGCAACCGCGTGGTGACGTTTTTCGACGACCATGACCAGGTCGGACGCTCGGTGAAAGGCCGGTTCGCTTCGGCATGGCGCGGGGCAGACAAGGAAAAGACGGCCGCCGGGATCGTCCGCGCCCTCGGTTTCAATGTGACGACTCTGGGAGTCCCCTGTGTCTACTACGGAACGGAGCAGGGTTTCGACGGTCACGCGCAGGATCCGGGGGCGGGAGATCGTTACTTGCGGGAAAGCATGCACGGAGCCGCCTTCGGCTCCTTCGGGTCGCGAGGCACACACTTTTTCGACGAGAACAATCGTATCTTTGCGGAACTGGCGCGAATCCTCGACCTGAGGAAGATGTCTCCCGCACTGCGGCGGGGGAGGCAATATCTGCGCCCTATCTCGCTGAACGGCGAGGACTTCTTCGAGCCGGAGCGCGTCGGCGAACCATACCGGGGCATCGTTGCGTGGTCACGGGTGCTCGATAACGAGGAGTTCGTTTGCGCGCTGAACACCGACGAGGACAAAGCGCACACGGCGTGGGTGACTCTGGACTTCGAAAGCCATGCCACGGACCCCAGACCGCTCGTCTGCCGGTACAGCACAACCGCCGCACAGGTCGGTGATGCGACCGAGCTTCCCGTAAGAAAGAATGGCTCCGCCGTGCGGATTACTGTCCCGGCAGGCGGGTTCGTCATCTATCGGTAGGCGCGGGTGTCGCGGTCGGCGAGGGGGTCGTGCTGACCGTGACACCTGGAACTGGCGACGGGGCGTCGTCCGGGACAGGGGAGGGGGAAGGCTGTGCGGTGACCAACGGTTTTAACCGTTCGACCAGCTCCTTGGCTTCCGTGTACCCCGGCCTGAGAAGCACGGCGCGTTCGGCCTCGCGCAGGGCATCCGGCAGCAGATCTAGCTCCTCATACACGACTGCCAGGTGGTAGCGGCATTCCGGAATATTGGGGGCGAGATCTGCTGCTTCGCGCAACCGTCGCCGCGCCCCCTCCAGATCACGCTCTGTTTCGCTACCGCGTTTATATAATGCCCAGCCGAAAGAGTCCAGAAAAACGGGATGCTCGGGATCCTTCTCGACCACTGACCGGGTAAGTCGGACTGCCTCGTCGAAGTCGGCGGGGCTGGCACCGTGATCCGCGAGCATGTATCCGAGGTTGTTTTTGATCACCGGGTCTTTCGGCATCAGGCGATGTGCTTCTCGATACGCCTGCAGGGCCTTCGGATAATCTTTTTCTGCGAATTCACTGAAATACTGTCCGGCATAGGTCGCGAGGGCGGCTTGCTTGGGCGCCTTTGCAGAATCGGGAGCCGCTATGCCGAAGGACGCAACAATCTTGTCCGCCTCCATCTTGGCACGACGTTCGGCCTCCGTAGCACGGCTGGTGTTCGCCGCTTTATTCGCCGCGTCCGCGAGTGCCGCCCACAGGCGTGGATCACCAGCAACACGTTCATCCTTTGTTAGAGGCTCCAGGAGGCGTATCGCATCGTTGGGGCGACCGAGAGATGCGATGCGCTGCGCGACCTGGATAAATCCTTCGTCGTTGAAATCGTCGGAAAGTGATGTTGTCAGTAGTATGACTGCCCGATGAAGGTGAGCGTCGCCCTTTCCTTGATCGCCCTCGTTGAACGAAGCGATTGCCCGCCCGATAGAGTCGTCCGCGAGGCGTGTCCGCTCCGCGTAGGGGAGTAAGGACGCGGAAAACGAGGTTCCCGAGTTACAACCAGTCACTGGCGTAACGAAAAGAATCAACGCGCACAGAAAGAGTGAAAGCTGGCGAGGAAAAGTTGGTTTGGCCATGATTAAGACTGCTATATGATACACTATAACCGACTCCAATGACCCAGGATCAGGCTTTAATTCGACCCGATACGATCACCATCTCCGCGCAAGCCGACGAAGAGTTAGAGGCATCCGGCGCGGATATCTACGTCGCCGTGCGCGGAGCCTCCCTTTTCAGCGGTGATAGTGCCTTGAAAAAGGCGCGAGAGGTCGCGGGTTTGGTCACCGCACTGGTTGAGGTCGGCATCGC
>JACMMA010000864.1 GCA_014379275.1 Armatimonadota bacterium
ATTCAAACACAAATCACTGTCTTGCCCACCGCAGACGGTGACGATATCGCCCGTGAGAATCAGGGTAACTTATTGATCGACCGCCCTTCGGCGCGCGAGTTGGGGCGCGTCGCGATAGAGATTCTGGAGCGCGGGGAATACTTCGCCGGCAACCGCCAGGTTTCGATAGCCGATTCCGTCCTTAACTCCGTCGCCCAAACCGTATCGATACCCCCCGGCGGTCCGCTCCCGGAGCCTCCCGGCGGTGAGAACGCCGCCACGCTGACCGTCTCCTGCGCGAACGAAACCTCGCTTTCGGCGGCAAAACGGCTTCTCGACGCCGGGACCCATCCGCTGGTGCTAAACTTCGCCAACGCCATCGAGCCGGGCGGCGGCTTCCTATCCGGTTCGGTCGCACAGGAGGAATATTTGGCACGGTCGTCCGGTTTGTATGCGACTATAAAAGACGACCCGATGTACCGCTTCCACCGCGATATGGGGGCAGACTCGTTTCTGGCGTCGGAATGGGCGATTCTTTCCCCTGGCGTGCCCGTATTTCGTGGTGACATAGGCTGGCTCCTCGCCGAACCGTGGCTCTGCGCGATGCTCACGTGTGCCGCCCCGGTCGCGCGTAAGGTCGGTCTGGAACGGGCGACAGCCGTCATGCAAACCCGCATCGACCGTGTTTTATCCATCGCCCGTGCGTATGGCTATCGCTCGCTAGTATTGGGGGCGTGGGGATGCGGCGCGTTTCACAATGATCCCGCTGCGATTGCCGGATTCTTCCGCGAGGCACTGACCGGGAAATTTCTCGGCGGGTTCGATGAGGCGGTTTTTGCCGTCACCGATTGGTCGCCGGATCGCCGCTATCTCGGCCCTTTCCGTGACACGTTTCACGAATTGGGGTAAAACAAAGATAATCATGGACGCACAACAACTTATCACTTTTAGCATCGTCGCCGTTGCCGCCGTTTCGCTCGGTCGCCGTTTATGGAAGTCGGCGAAGGGCGAAGGTTGCGACGGATGTGCGGGTGCCTGCGGTAAACCGACACCAAAGAGTGGCATTCGGCCGATTCCGCAAGCGATCCCGTTGGTCACGCTTTCCGTTCGACGGAGCAAAGGGCATCAAGCGAATGGATAGCGGGACGAATACCGAAGCCGAGATCGTTTTCGCGCACGAGGAGTTGCGTTTGCGGGTGTCCCCCCACGGCGCTTCCCTGCGCGGGCTTTGGCGCGAGCAGAGCGGTATCGTCGAGCCGATTATCACCGCTTACAGCGGCGGAGCGAACAAGGTCGGGGGGCAGGGTGATGTCCTGATTCCGTTTCCTGGGCGCGTCAAAGACGGTCAGTATACATTCGAGGGGCACACCTATCAGATGCCGTACAACGACAAGGACGGCCCGAACGCCATTCATGGTTTTGTGCGCTCGCAATTGTGGCATGTCGCCGAGCACCGAAAAAACAGAGTCACATTCGTCGTCGATTACGCGCCCGACACGACCGCGTACCCCGCCGCGCTACAAGCGTCCGTTACATATTCGCTGGACGAGTCCGGGATGACTTGCCGGTTTTCGGTCAAAAACATGGGCTATAAAGCGGCGCCGGTCGGTGTCGGTTTCCACCCTTATTTCACGGTGAGTGACGGTCTGATCGACGCCGACACGCTGCATCTACCGATGCAATCGGTTCTGGAGTTCGGCGACGCCTTGATCCCGACCGGTCGCGTTTTGCCAGTGGACGACTCCCCGCTCGACTTCACTTCCCCTCGCGCTATTGCCGGAACTCAACTCAACACCTGCTACGGGGACCCCATCCGTGACGCCGAAGGAAAAACGCACATCCAACTGTCTTCACCGGAAATGAATCGATCCACGACCGTTTGGATGGACGATTCGTTCGGATTCGTGGTGCTCTACTCGGGCGACCCGCTTCCGGAATCGCACCGGCGGCGCGCACTCGCCATCGAGCCGATGACTTGTGGTTCGGACGCGTTCAACCACCCGGAATGGGGACTGGTAGCACTTCCGGCTGGTGAGACTTTTTCGGGGGCTTGGGGCGTCACCGTCAAATAGTGCCAGGCGAAACATTTTCGCTTTGGGGGCGCCGTGGTTGAGGGCCAGCGCGATGCGGTAGCCATGCCAATAGTTTACACGGGGGATGCTTGTCCCGGCAAGATGCTATAATTGGACCATGTCTTCCCCCGCGCAATCTGTTCGCATCATGCACTTCGCCGACGTTCATCTGGGCGTCGAAACCCTCGGCAAACTCAACCCGGAAACCGGTCTAAATACCCGCCTTGAAGATTTCACCGCCACGCTGAATCAAGCCATCGACCGCGCGTTGGATGCGAGTGTTGATCTGGCGTTGTTTGCCGGGGATGCCTACAAAGCCCGCGACCCGAACCAGACCCATCAGCGGTCGTTCGCCGCGGCGTTAAAGCGCCTTACGGACGCGGGCGTACCGGTCGTGATGCTGATCGGGAACCACGACATTCCCAACAGCCGCGGGCGGGCACATGCTCTGGAGATTTATGGCCTGCTTGGCGGTCCGTCGAGCGGGGTGGAGATTATCGCGAAACCCGACAAAGTGGCTGTCGAAACGCGCAAGGGGATGGTCATCGTCGCCGGGATGCCGTACCTGGTCCGCTCCCGCGTGGTGTCTCAGGACGAGACGAAAGGAAAAACGGTGGAAGAGGTCGCGCACTTGATCCGCGATAAGTACGCCGCTTATATCGCGGATTTAGCCCGTCAGGTCGCCGAAATACCGGATCATATCGCTCTTCTGATGGGGCACTTCACGGTCGCCGAGGCGCGGGTTGGGTGGCAGAACTTTTTGCTCAACGCGAACGAGCCGCAGGTGCCGGTCGAGGCAATCACGTTATGTTCGCCGGGGGGCGTTTCGCCGTGGGATTACGTCGGCATGGGGCATGTACATAAGCACCAGGAAATGAATCGCGGCAACGAACCGCCGGTGATCTACCCCGGCTCGATTGACCGCATCGACTTCAACGAGCGCGGCGAGGAGAAGGGGTTCATCGTCGCGGACATCAAAAAAGGGCAGACGAAATGGAAGCACGTCGCACTACAAACACGCCGTTTCGTCCAGGTAGACGCCGACGCGGGCGATTCGGATGATCCGACGGCGGCGATTCTAGCCGAACTAGACCGCTACCCCCTGCTCGACTCGGTCGTCAAGGTGAATTACAAGGTGGCGTCCGACAAGGCGATGCTGGTGCGCACCGACGAGATTCGTAAGCGTCTTTCTGGCGCGCATGTCGTGGTGTCGCTCCAGCGCGAAATGCCACAGGGAGAAGGCGTCATCCGTGTAGATGGGATGACGGAAACCATGACTCCGGAAGTCGCCCTCAGCAAATATATGGACGCCCAACCGCGCCTGCTCACGCGACGGGACGACTTGATGGCGGCGGCACGGGTGCTCTTCGACCAACTCGCGCACGAGGAGTCATTGGGCTAGAATGCGACGCAAGAATACTCCGTCCGCGGACAAGCCGTTCGATGCGATCGGTAAACAACTCATCGCCGCCCGTCCGGAGGATTGGCTCGCGCTGATCGGCGTCACGGACACGGGAGCCACACCACTCGAAGTTCTGGACGCTGACCTCGCGACTATCGTGCCCCAGGCAGACCGCGTGTTACTGCGTGCCGGAACTGTTTAACATCGAACTCGAAACCGGGCACCATGGCAATGTGCTCGCGGAACGGTTACTCTTTTACAGCGTCGCGCTGACACAAGAGTATCGGTTACCGGTGCGTAGCGCGGTATTCCTGTCGCGGCGGGAAGCCGACAGTCCGGCACTGACCGGATCCTTCGAACGAAAGTATACGGACAACACGGTGTATCTCCACTTCGACTATCACGTGGTACGCGTTTGGAAGTTGCCGGTGTGACCGCTTCTTTTCGGGGGTCTTGCCACTTTGCCACTCGCGCCCATCGCCGACGTTTCCCTTCAACCCCTGCCGGATGTTATCGCGCGTCCGGGCGATAGATTCCGCGCCGAACCGCCCGAAGTGGAGCGAGAGTATTGGCTTTCCACGTATTACTTGTTGGGTACGAAATATGCGGATGACGTAGTGAACGGTTTATTGAAAGGAATCAGAACGATGTTTGAATCGACGACATACAATGCGACCATCGAAAAAGGGCGGACGCAAGGCATCTCGCAAGGCATTTCACAAGGAGTCGAAGAGGGCGAGAAACGTTCTCTCCTTCTGATCGGGACGGAACGGTTCGGCGAGCCGTCCGCGG
>JACMMA010000865.1 GCA_014379275.1 Armatimonadota bacterium
CGACATCGCGTGGCTACGAATCGGCAAGGACGGCAGGCTATGGGCGATCAACCCGGAAGCCGGATTCTTCGGCGTCGCGCCCGGCACTTCGCCGAAAACCAACCCGAACGCCGTCGCCACGGTGCGCACGAACACGATTTTCACCAATGTCGCGCTCACGGACGACGGCGAGCCGTGGTGGGAGGGCTTGACCGACACGCCGCCGACCCCGTTCCTGACCGACTGGAAGGGAAACCGCCGCGCCGTCGCGGACGGCGGCGAACCGTTCGCGCATCCCAACTCCCGTTTCACCGCGCCCGCGTCGCAGTGCCCGTCGATCTCGCCGGAGTTCGACGCGCCCGCCGGGGTGCCGATAGCCGCGATCCTGCTCGGCGGGCGGCGGCGTACCACGGTGCCGCTGGTCGCGGAAGCGTTGTCCTGGAATCACGGCGTTTTCCTCGGCTCGGTAATGGCGTCGGAAACCACAGCGGCGGCAGAAGGGGCGAAAGGCGTTTTACGGCGCGACCCGTTCGCCATGCTCCCGTTCTGCGGCTACCACATGGGCGACTATTTCCGGCACTGGCTGGAGATGGGTGACCGTACGCCGAACCCGCCGCGTATTTTCCACGTCAACTGGTTCCGCCGGGACGACGGCGGCACGTTCCTCTGGCCCGGCTTCGGCGATAACGTCCGCGCCCTGATCTGGATGCGCGAACGGCTCCGCGGCAACGCCGATGCCACGGCGACCACGTTCGGCAACGTTCCGACCCCCGCCGCACTTCTCACGGACGGCCTGGACCTGTCCCCCGAACGTCTCGCCGCCGCACTCGCCGTGGACCCCGCCGAGTTCGCCGAGGAAGCCGACAGCATCGAAACACACTACGCCCGCTTCGGCGACCGCCTCCCGGAAGAACTCCGCTACGAACTCGCCGCGCTCCGCGAACGGGTATCATCTGGCACTCCTTGATCAAATGCAGGGGTGTGACTGATCCGCTCCCTTAGTTCGTGGATCATGGTTCTATACTCGCCGTCGGAAAGCAGAACCGTCTGTTCCTGCATGTCGACGGGTTTGCCGGGATCGTCCGCGAAGGAATGGATAAGTAGATGGCAGTGGATATGTGGGCAGTGATGACCGAACACACAGTAGTTGATTTTGGTCGGCTGGTAGATACCGTCGAGTGCTTTCGCAACGACCGCCACGTCCCGCCAGAAACCCGCCAGTTCCTCGGGGGATAGTTCGAACAGTTCGCAAGCGTGCCGCTTCAGGGCGACGATAGTCCAACCCCGCATCCACTGGTTGCGGGGGAGGCGCACATAGCTGGTGGGTAACTCCGTCACCAAGAAACTGTGCGGATTCTCATCCCGATGAATGTCCTGACACATCGGGCACGTTTCCCCGCTTGTGAGTTTCGACCACTCCTCCGGCGACTTCCAGCGCATTCTTCTTTCTGTTCCTTCCGTAGGTCGCCCCGCAATGCGTGAGACAAAGGGTAGGTCTGAGGATTCCGACGGACGGATGGTCTTGGTCCCGTAGCCACGGTTTTACGGTGTTCGTCTTCACCGCTCTGTGCAAAGGTGCCTTTGTTACTGTTGCAAGGGCGACAAGACCACGCGAGATTCGGAAGATCATCCGCCGTTTACTTCGGTTCCGGTCCGATGATAATTTGCGACAGAATCTCGTCAGTGTCCGCGACCGAAGCCCGCGACAGGTCCAAAAGTAGCCCGTATTTCGTGGACGCCATCGCCGCTTTCGCTTCCGGGGTCGGCTTGCTCAGCCACGCGACGGACCGCGCCATCTGCCGGGCGAACCGCTCGCTCCGGTTCATCGGGGCGGCACCCTCCGGCACACGCTCCGAGAACGAAAAAGGAAGCCATTGGAAGGCGGGCGGCGCTGCCGGTTTCGCTGGCGGCGGCGGTTTCGCTGGCGGCGCGGCGGCGGTCGTGGGAATGGCGGTCGGCAACGGCCATTCCATCACCATGCCCCACATCCCGAGATGCTGAGTCAGCACCTCTATGCACGGGCTTTCCGACTTTATAGCCGCGCGCAGAACGAGGTGCGCGGCGGATAGTTGCTTCGCCCGGAACTCGTACCAGCGCGGATACAAATCTTTCGCCCCCAGGGCGGTCGCGGGCTGACCGTTGATGGTCGAGTTACTAACGTTCGGACCCAGGTCCGGGAAATAGGGGAGTCGCACCCGCGTTTGCATGCGGTTGATTCCCGGCATCCAGCCGTGTTGTTCCAGCTCGCCGACCGGAGACAGGTCTATCGGATCGCTACCTGCCTCACGCAGAAAAGCGAGGCGGGCTAAGGGGGTGTATCCCAATTCCCGATCCGAGGTTCCCATCGATGGATTCATGTAACCGGGTGGGGTGATGTCCGTGAACAGCAGACCGGCGACCCCCGGTACCCCGCTCACCAGCGACACAACGCGCGACCGGACGGCTTGCAGGGCGTCCGGATCTCCGACCGCCAGGTAATCCCCCGCGCCGTCGTCCGGGGGGGAGGGAGCGAATCCCCCATAGAACGGGTTTTGAGCGGCAGGGCGGCGGAGCGACTGCGTGTAAGTCTCGTCCAGTATGTTGCGGTCAAGCCGACTCGCCATCCCGGTCGCCTCCGAGTCCGAGTCCTTCGCGCCATTTTGGCGCAACAGCGACGTTTTCAGCCACACCGCTACGTCGGGCGCGGTCTCTCGTGCCACGGAGACCCACCCCGCGATCTCCTTCGGCGACTGGTCGCCGAAGGAGAATACCAAGCCGGTGAAATGGCGCGTGTGCGCGAGCCGGGCGGCTTCGCGGGCATCGTCCGTGCTTTTCACCGTGACCACGACGAATCGCCTCGGGAACCATCGCGCTTCGATCCGTACTGGGAGTGGTGCTACCATATCGGGCGGCGTCACCCCGCTTCGGTACCACGCCATTTCCTGTTGGTTGCCGCCCTGTTCATTGTCGCTGAAATTCATGTCTTCTATCGGGAGAGGGATCGAACCGATTCCGGGTAGTACAACGGCGAGTTTAGCCTTCACATCAATCAGAACCCCGTCTTCGCGGATTGGCTGGTGGTTGTCATTCGGGGATGCCGCCGCCTGCGCCCGCCGACTGTCCTGCTGGGAACGTACCCGCTCCTGAATACCCTTCGGCAGTTCCGCGAGAGGTATGAGTCGCTCGCTCATCTTCTCGATCGACAGGGGGGGTAAGCCCCGCCGATGTGCCAACCTTTCGAGCAACGCGGCGGACGGAGCCATGTCCTCCCGCAACGCCCACGGGGCGGTATCCGAATAGTTAGCTTCCCGCGCCGCTTTGCCGAGTTGTTGGAGTCGGTCGAGCAACCTCTCTTCGCCGCCACGTATCCAATCGGAAAGGGTCGCGAACCGGATTCCTGACCCGACCGCGTCATCCGTCATCACGAAAGCCGACTCGGAACCGGACGCGACACGGCGGAAGGTCCCCGTGACCGAAAGGGCGAGGGCTTTGAGCAGGTCGCCGGAACGAACGTCGGTGTTCGGCGCGGCGCGTGTATGAACCGGCAGGTCCGCGTACCGCTTGTCGGCATACAGTTCGACCCCGGTCGCCTTCCGAATACGCGTCACGAGATCGCCGATCTTTCGGGCATCGGCGAGGGATACGCCTGCATTCCATGCGGAACCCTCGTAGTCGATGTTTGACGGCTTCGCACGGTTCGGTTGCGCCTCCAGAACGTCCACCCCGAAGATCGTAACGTCCTTGGCGACTTCGGTTTCGCCGTAGTCATACGTATAGTGCATCGTGAACGGGTCGGACCTCTCCAGGCGATAGGTAGGCTCCGTATTGCTTGACGGGCTGTCGCCCATGTGCAGTAAGCCACCTTTAGCGTCTTTGAATAGATAGCTCCAATGCAGATCCTGGTATAAACGCAGGCGGATCGCGGACATGTTTACCGCGTGGAGTGGCACCACTTCCGTCTTGCCGTACTCCTGACCGGGGGCGGGCGGATCCGTGCGATACAGTTTCGTGGTCTCCGGGAACAAGCCCGCGAACATCGCCTGCTGGTCACGCTTCAAATCGCCCATGCCCAGACCATCGGGGGACAGGACGCGACGCCACTGCGCCGGGGAGAGCGTGGCAAGCAGGAGTTGCGGACGGCTCTCCGGGCGGACTCCTGCATAAATATCGGGTTCGGGCAGGTTCTTGTAGCGCAACACCGCCACCGTATCCGGCACGGCCGCCGAGAGCGAGCCGATAGCTGTCAGTTTGCGCCGGTAACGCGGGCTGATCGTGGCGAGGCGGAATCCATTGCGACCGGCGCGTATCGGCTCCCGTTCCGCCGACGCCGGCATCACGACGCGCGTACTCGTTCCGTCGTACGCATACGCTACGCCTGGTAGAACCGCCCTCTCGGGTGCGACGATCAGCAGGGGACCCCGTTGCGCCGGATCCCAGTCCAGAAACGGCAGACACGCGGCTAGCGTCGGCGGGTTCTCAGGTGCGGTCGTCGGTTGCGGTGCCGATGGCGGCGGAGCGTCCTGCGCCGCCACTGTTCGCCCCGCCCCGCCCCACAACGCCATTCCGACGGCAGCACCGATACTGCTCCTGATCATTCCCCGTCTGTCGGTTCGCATTAATAAACTCCTCGTCTTATTTTGACTGCCGCGCCGCAAAAAACCCTCGCAAACGTCAAAACGACACGACTCAGTTAGCTTCGCGATCCTTTTTCGCGGAGCAGAGCACCCGCCCACGCCGCGTCAGCGGATGACAGCGGCGGCTCGGGGGCGTTCCGGTAGTTGATCGTTTTATCCCAACGCCCCCCACGATAGGTGTCGTCCCAGACGGCTTGTAGATCGAGTGGAACGTCCGCCCAACCCGGTAGTAACGGAACGGTTACTACCGGCAAAACATCGCGCACCGACCACGCCCACACAGCGAACCGGGATTTCCGTTCGTCTCCGGCGCGGCGCAGACTAACCAGATAATCGTACTGTGTTTGTGATAACACCGCCTCGCGCCCGATCGCGACCGAGTGCGCCCCGCTACGAAGCAGATCGATCTCCAGCAGATGGGTCGGGCTACGCAGAATCTCGCGCTGTTTGCGCAAATACTCCTCGCGCCCGGTGCTCTCCGGTGCTTTGTTGGTAGGACTCAAAACCTCTATAATCGTGACCACTTCTTCGCTGTCGACGGAAAGTATAGTGACATACGGTTCGTTAGTTTCCTGCGTCGTGTACTCGAACAGTAGCGGTAGTGTCGTCGCTTGAGCTGCCGTTCCAACGCTACCCAGGGGTGGAATAGCGTCGTCCGAAGGCGAACGTACCAGAATGGCATCCGGATAAACTAAGTCATGGTTTGGCAGGATGTAGGATCGTCCTTCGGGTCGAGCAACGAAGGCGTCAGGAAGAGTATTGTTCAAAGCGAGCGTGATGATTGAAATCAGCAAACTATGCACGCTCTTCCAGTAAATTACGTTCTCCAAATATGGATCCATGCCCGGAAATGGCGACGGCATAAAAGCATCCTCCTAACGATAAAGACGACGCGGCGCAAAAAAAAGGTTCCGTATCGCGACTACGAAACGCTGTCCCACCCGCCCTTTTCCTGCGAGAACATGCGAGAACATGAAAAAAGGCGCGTGACAAAAAGCCACGCGCCTTTCAGCCGGAATATCCTCGCAGGCTACATCATGCGGACCGCGCCACCGGCGCCGGTCGCACCGGCCTGGCGGAACGGAAGTCCCATTTCCTTGAGCAGGAAGCGCGCCTCGGCGTCGTTGTTCGCCGTGGTGCAGATGATGATGTCCATGCCGCGGATCTTGTCGATCTTATCG
>JACMMA010000866.1 GCA_014379275.1 Armatimonadota bacterium
CGGCATAGCGGCGTCGCGATTCGTTATCGCCGGGCGTGATTTTCACCACCGCTTCGTACTGCATGGCGGCGTCCTCCCAAAAACGTTCCTTTTCAGCGACCATAGCAAGTCCGCGCCGAGAGACCGGATCATGGTTCTCGTAAAGCACCGCCGCGGTCAGGTTCGTTCGTGCCGCCGCGATCTTTCCTTTGCCGAGATCGTCGTCGGAAACCTGTCCCAGCTGTGCGTAACCAAGTTGCGCCCGCAAAAAAGTCTCGTTCGGGGAACGGTCTACCGCCTTCTGGAACAACCGCTCCCCGTTTTGGAAGCGATCTATAGGAGATTTAGTCGGGTCAGATAATGCGAGCAGACCGAGATAATAATCTGGCAGGGGAGACTGAGGCGCAAGCGTTTTCAGTTTGGCGGCATATTGCTGGGTCGACACCTGACCCCGATTTTCCACTGCGATTTGCCCCCCGCGGAGAACGGACCCGGCGTCGCCGGGTGTTTTCGCCGCGAATGCCTTCGCACTGCGCAGTGCGCCCGCCAGGTCGCCGACCCGACGGTACGTAGCTAGCAACATTTGCGATACCGCGCGGTTCTTCCCGCCGCGTACCGATTGCAACCGTGTCAGTAGAGGAATAGCTTCTTTATCGCGGCGCTCTGCGAGGCGGCAGGTAGCGAGCGTCGTCAACGCGATGTCGTTTCGGGGGTCCAGGGAAAGGGCTTTCTGGGCGCTGACCGCGGCTTCGACGCGGCGTTCCGCCTGCAGGTAAAAATTTCCCAGGTCGGCGCGAAACGGCGCAAATTTCGGCGACAGAGCGACCGCCTTTTGCGCCGCGGCGATGGCGTCGTTGTGTCGCAGTTGTTTGGACAGGAATCGGCCCAGCGTCGCCCAAACCGGCGCGGCTTCCGGGGAAACCTTCAGGGCTTGCCGACAAAGGGCGACGGCGCGCGGATAATCTCCCGCGTTCGCCGCAACCGTTGCCGCTTCGTACAGCGCTCTGGGATCGGCGACAGGTGCGGGCGGGGCGGCGGCAACGGCGAATGATGCGGGGATCAACGCCGACAGAAGTAGCACGGCAGACCGAAATCGTTTCACGACAAAATTATACCGGTTTCGCGCCCTACATGCCGCCCGAAATAATCCGAAATAATAATCGGGAGTACCACCGTTAGTCTCTATAGGTTGGGAGCACCGATTGACGCTCGGGCGCCGGGCGTGTTATACTTTCTGCCAGAACCGCCGGAATACGCGCCGCCACCCAGGGCGGTGCGTGTTCCGGCGAAATTGTCTGTACGGGTTTTCCCCGAAGTCATCGCCATGTCTCATCCCTACGAACTCGCCCCTACGCGCCCGCTTTCCTTCGAGCGTGAGCGCGGCATCACCGAAGTGCGCTTCCAGGGCGGACTCGCGCATGTCGAGGTCCGGCTTCCTGGCCGCGATGTCGAAGCAGAACGGTTGGTTTTGTTGCAAGCGGTCGCCGAAGCCGGACTGCCGGTACTGCTGATCAAACTCCATCCCGGCTCGGTGTCGTTCGCGCTCCCGGACGCCGCGATCGCGGAGCGGGCGGAAAGGCTTCTGTTGGGCCGGGGATACATCTACGCTATGGAGCGTGACCTCGCCCTGATTTCTATCTGCGCCGGGGCGATGCGCGACCTGTCCGGTGTCATGGCGGGCCTTTACGACACGATGGATAAAGCGGGGATTCGCGTCGCGCAAACGGGCGACTCGCATGACGCTTTGTTCGCTCTGATCTCCGGCACCAATGCGGAACACAGCGCGCGGCTCCTTCGACAAACGTTCGGTCTGCCCGAAGGAGGTACGTCATGCTGAAAGTACTGGTTCAAAAGTTCGGGGGGACATCGGTCGCCGAGGAGGAAGCGCGTCAACAGGCGGCGAGCAAAGTCATCCGCGCCGTACAAGCAGGATGGAGCGTGGTCGTCGTCGTTTCCGCCATCGGGCGAAAGGGCGCGCCGTACGCGACCGATACCCTGATCGACCTTTTGCGCGCGATCGATAAATCCGTCACGCCTGCCGACCGGGAAATGGACATGATGATGGCGTGCGGCGAAATCATATCGACCGCTGTTTTCGCGCACACATTACGCACGCGCGGACACGAAGCGGTCGCGTTGACCGGCGGACAAGCCGGAATCCACACCGACGGCGAACATGGCAACGCCCGCATCCAGAGTATCGACCCGGCGCACATCCTCGAACTATTGCAGCGCGGCGCGATCGCCGTGGTGGCCGGGTTCCAGGGCATCACCGACGCGGGAGCGATCACCACGCTCGGGCGGGGCGGTTCGGACACTACCGCGTCCGCGCTCGGGGCCGCACTCGCGCCGCACGTCGCCGACATCGCAGTAGAAATCTACACCGACGTGAACGGGGTGAAGACCGCTGACCCGCGCATGGTGACAGAGGCGCGAACCTTGCGCGTCGCGTCCTACCAGGAGGTCGCGGAAATGGCGCATCAAGGCGCGAAAGTGGTCCACCCGCGTGCCGCCGAGATCGCCCACCTGCATAACGTCCCGCTCTGGGTGAAGTCCACGTTCGACGATGCCCCCGGGACATTGATCACCGGTCATGAGAACGCCGAACAGGAAACGGGGATGCGCGTCACCGGTGTCACACACACCGGGAAAATCGTCTACCTGCGTTTCAACCTGGCGGAAGAGTTCACCGGCGACAAACAGCGGGTAGAGCGGCAAATTTACCGGATGCTCCAGGGCGAGGAGATCCCACTCTATTTGAACGTCACCAGCGCGACGGGCTTCGCATTCGCGATCACCAAAGATCATTTGCCGCGGGTGCGCGTGTTGCTGGACGGCCTGATGATCCCGGTAGAGCCGGACGCGCCACGGACCGTGCTCCCCCTCGGACGGGTTTATCTGCTCGGTCTGGGCTCCTGGGCGGGGTATCAGGCACAGAAGAAGATTCTGGAGGCGACCCCGCTTTTTGAATTACACACCCTCGAAGCGGAAATGACGGAAAACTGCACGGTCGTCTCGGTGATCGCATCGCGTTTCCAGGCATTACCCGGCATCATGGCGCGTCTTCTGGCGGCGCTCGCCCGTTCCGGCGTTCCGGTGTACCAGACGGCGGATTCGGCGTACTCGATCTCGGCCCTGATCCCCGAAGCGGACGCAACCACGGCGGTACGGGTGCTTCATCACGAA
>JACMMA010000867.1 GCA_014379275.1 Armatimonadota bacterium
CCAGCACCGCAGGTGAAACCGATCCAACGAAGCGTTGGCCCCGTCCAGGCAGGACAAAAAACAACAAAAAGAGAACATCCCTCAGGACAGGAAAATCTCATGAACGAACAAGAGCAATTTCTTTTTGACCTGCAAGGCTACCTCGTGGTCGAGGACGCCCTTACCGCCGGGCAAGTCGCGACACTAAATCGGCGGGTGGACGAAACCCTCGCCGGTGAACCCGACCCGGACGTGCGCACCAAGCGGTTCGGACCGGCGGCATGGGGGCAGGACTATTATCAAACGCTCGATAATCCGCGCATCACGCCCCATCTGACACAGATGATCGGCGAGAACTTCCGGCTCGATCACGCCTACGTGGACGTCATTCGTGCTGGGCTGGGACCGATCGGCGCGACACTGCATGGCGGTGCGACGCCGTACGACCCGTCGCAATACTACGTGTTTCGGAACGGGCAGATGTACAACGGCTTGCTGGTCGTTGCGTTTAATCTCAAAGACGTCCACCCCGGCGACGGCGGGTTCGGCTGTATTCCCGGAAGCCACAAAAGCAACTACCGTGCGCCGAAAGAGTGGCTGGACTTAGAAAACCCCGCGCCGTGCGTCCGCGCCGTGCCGGGGAAGGCGGGAAGCGCGATCCTTTTCACCGAAGCACTGACGCACGGGACGATGCCGTGGCGCGGCGCGGACGAACGCCGGACGCTGTTTCTCAAATACTGCCCGCGTCATATGGCGTGGTCGCGCAATTACATCACGGGCGAGACCGCCGGCGAGCCGGGATTGACGGAAGCGCAAGGACGGGTTCTTCGGACGCCGGGGATGTATCCGCGCTAACGGTGGCGATGGCGGCGGCGGACGCGAGGCGTTCCATGACCCGGCGGCGTTCGTCCTCCGTCATGCGCCGCCAGTTCCCGATTTCGCCCAGCGTCCTGCCGCAGCCGGTGCAGACCGTTCCCGCGTCATTCAGGGCGCAGATTTTTACGCACGGGGTGAGTGTGTTTGTCATAATGTCGTCAGAACCGCCCGGACCGGGGAAGCGTCCGCGCCGACCAGACGGAGCGGCAGGGCGATCAGTGTATACACGCCGGGCGGAACATCGCGCAAATCGATGGACTCCAGAATCGTGATTTTTTGCGCGGCGAGTGCGTGATGGATCGGGAGCGTTTTGCTGTCTATCGCGTCTACGGACGGCACGTCGACGCCGAGTAGCCGCACGCCGTTCGCGCCGAGAAATGCGGGAACGTCGTCCGCGAGGGTCGGCACGGCGTCGGGGAACCGGGCATAGTCCGTCCAGACACCGGTCCGGATGAGAACACGCGGCGTTCTCGCGAAGTCCACCCCCGCGAAAACGTCGCGCCCGATCTCCGCCCGCCCCGCCGCATCTACCACCGCGACCGGTCCGACAAATACCGAGGCATCCAATGTGTCCACACCCGCGCCGTCCGCGTCGAAATGGAACGGCGCGTCGACGTGGGTGCCGGTATGTGTGCTCATCGTCACCGCGCCGACATTCACCGACGCGCCCGCGCCCATTTCCCAGCCGAGGGTAAACTCGAACGGCGTGTCGCCGGGCCAGACCGCGAGTCCGTTCTGCACGGGTATTGTAATATCGTAGAATTTTGTCATGATGTTTGTTTGGGGCGAACGTTTGTGAGCGTTCGGCTAAGTCACCAACCCCGCGGCCTCCTCATCCGTCGCAAACGCCTGCGTCTCCAGAATCGTTTTCAACCGGTGTACCGCCTCGACGCAATCCGCGAACGATGTATACAGCGGCACCGGGGCGAATCGCACGATGTCGGGCGGGCGGAAATCCGGCACGACCCCGGCGCGGCGGAGCGCTCGGCTGATTCCCAAGGCTTCCGGGTGGATCAGGGCGAGATGCCCGCCGCGCCGTTGCAGTTCGGGCGGGGTGGCAACGCCGACGCCGAACGGGGCGAGTTCGGCTTCCGTGAGTTCGCGCAGGAACGCGGTCAGTGCCAGCGATTTGGCGCGTAGCCGCTCCATACCCGCCTCGTGATGGATGCGAAGGCTACCTTCCAGAGGCGCGAGGCTGAGCAGGTGCGGCGTCCCGATCTGCATCGCACCCGCCCCGTCCGCCGGGATCATCGTGTGATCCATCGCGAACTGACGGTCCTTGCGTGACCCGAACCAGCCCGCGAGACCCGGCGACTTCCCGAAGTGCCGCCGGTTCAAATACAGCCCGCCGACGCTCCCCGGTCCGGCGTTCAGATATTTATAGTGGCACCAGAACGCGAAGTCCGCGCCCCATTCGCTCAGCGCATGCGGAACGGCACCGACGGAGTGCGAGCAGTCCCACCCGATCAAAATGCCCCGCTCCCGCGCCGCCCGCGTGACGCGCTCCATGTCCAGAAGTTGTCCGCTGGTATACACGACCGACGGCAGAACCACTATCTGTATGTCGCCGCCCGTCATCGCGGCGAGAATATCGTCTTCGTTCAGTGTGCGCCCGTCCCGGCTCGGCACCCGGATCAGATAATCGTCGGGGTTTAAGCCGCGTAGCCGCAAGTGGCTACGCAGGGCGAAAATATCGGACGGGAAGTTGAGTTCGTCGGCGAGAATCCGCTTTCGGATCGGTGCCGCGGGGTCGTACAGCGTCGCGAGCAACTGGTGCAGGTTTACCGTGGTCGAGCCGGTGACGATCACTTCGCCCGGGTCGGCACCGATCAAAGGCGCGACCGACCGGGACAAAGTCTCCGAGAACGAAAACCACGGCGGATCGGCTCCCGTCCAGCCCTCGATGCCGAGCGTCTTCCATTCGTCCAGTACGCGCAGCACCGACGCTTCGGCGTCGCGCGAAAGCAGTCCGAGCGAGTTTCCGTCCAGGTAGATCTCGCCCTCACGCCGATAGAACCGCGCGCGGAACGGGCGCAGGGGGTCCGCCGCATCCAACGCCCGCGCCGCATCCGCCCAACGTTTCGCCATCATAGGCGTATTATAGCGTATTGGTCGGACGCGGGGCGGACGCTCAATACGCCGCCAACGATCTTTCGCGATCCCGCTACTACTGGTATGAGACGTTCCATCGTGACAAAGCCTTCCGATACAAACACCGAACCCGACCGAACCGCACCCGATGGCATCGCCACAAACGCGGCGCGGGAAGGGGCGGAACCGTTCCGCGTGCTACACCGGCGGTACGCGGACCGGGTGATGGGGTACGCCCTGCGGCTCACGGGCGGACGCCGCGCGGACGCCGAAGATCTGGTGCAGGATACGTTCGTGGCCGCCTACCGGAGCCAATCCGGGTTTCGGGGCAAGTCGGGCTTTCTCGCCTGGCTCCTCGGGATCGCGACCCGGCGCTGGCGCGACGCCGCCCGCCGCACTGTGGCACCCGCCGCACCGCCCGAAATCGGCACCGAAAACGCGGATGAACTGCCCGACGACCGCCGCCCGTTCGAGGAGCGTGTCGCCGACGCCGCCGTGCTGGAAGCGGCACTGTCCCGGCTACCCGAGCGGGAACGGATCGCGCTCCTTCTGATTGTTTCCCAACAGTTGACCTATGCCGAAGCGGCTCGCGCGACCGGCGAGCCGGAGGGAACCGTCAAATGGCGGGTCCACCGCGCCGTAAAGGAAATGAACCGTCTGCTCGCACCCACATTCGCAAGCGACACCGACCCGATGATTGCCGATTACGCCCATGCCGAACCACCTGCCACCCAAGAACACGCCACGACACGCCCCGCCCACGCCGCGCCATGACCGCACCGCGCAACTGACGGCGTTGGGAACGGGGGGATTGAACGCGCTACAACGCCATCTCCTCCTGCGCCATGTCGCAAGATGCCCCGCCTGTCGCGCCGAGCGGGAACGGATCGCGCTTCTGTCGGCGGGGCTACGTGCCCTGTCCGCGGCACCTTCGCCCGCGCTGCTATTGCCAGTAACGACGCCCGATGCCTTTAACACGTCGCTATCCCGATTCTGGGAACGCGGCAACCGATTCTCCCTGCCGAAACGCACCGCCCTGTTCGCCGCCACCGCCGCACTCCTGATCACAGCGGGAACCGTTCTGACGACGCTCCCCGGCGGACCGCTACGCCCCACTGCCGCCTTCGCGCGCTTGGAAAAGGCAATGGATCAGGTGAAAACTGCCCAATGGAAAGATGTCACCTATTACGCCGGTAGGTTGCCATCGAAACCGGGCGAGGAATCCAGTATCTGGGTCCGGCTCGACGAACCCGCCACATCCCGTGAGTCTCCCCTTTTTGCCGGGGCGGCTGTCAGAGAACGGTATCTCACTACCCCCCATGGCACCTTGTTCTACGCGCCCGGTGCGCATCATTACTGGGCGTCCGATAATTACTCCGTCAGCGAATCCAGTCAGGCGAATCAGGTGAATCGTACGACTCCGTTACGTGCCGCCCTCCGACGCGCCTTGCTTTTCCCCCGCGATGCGGCAGAGCGTAATTCGGATCATACCGACGCCCCCCCGTATAAGTGGCGTGAGTCACTCTGGGAGAGCAAAAGAACGGTATTGAACGGGACAGAAGCCCTGTGCTTCACCCGCCGCTCCGCCCTATATCGCGACGACTCCCCCTTCTGGCGGAAGCAAAAGCCGCGCGAGATTCGAGAGACGGTTTACGCAGACCCCGAAACGTTCCTGATTGTGCGGCGCGAAACGGAGCAAACACACGGTGCCATCGGTCGCACCCTGACAATAAGCCACGGCTTCCGGTACAACGTGCCCCCGCCGCCTGGCACCTTTGAGGTTTCGGTCCCGGTGGGGCGAACCGTGCTCGTCACACAGGCTATGCTTCCCGGCGGCGACCCGGTCTCCGCCCCGGATCGCCGGGGCGCACAGAAAGCGGTTCGCTCGCTGACAGACGCCCGTAACCGGAATGACTGGGACGCTTTCGCGGGCGTCTACGATTTCGGCTTCGCGCCGCAAAAACACGTGTTACGCGAATCCGCGGCGAAGCGTATTCTCCCGTTGACATTGCACCGCGAATCCTACCCGCTCCCGGCGCGTACGGGGTCCGAAAATCGCGTACAGGAGCAGGAAAACTTCCGACGCGGCAAGCCGTATCGTTCCTGGCGCATCGACGGCATCGATTCCGTCAAATACGAAGGCACTTATCTCTACACGCGCCGTAGCGAGTCGGACCCGTTTCCGCCGCGTACGCCGCCAGATACGTTCGCGGTACGGGCAAGGCTCGCCGCAGTCACCCGAACGGGGAGGACAGAAAAGAAATCTGCCTCCTTCACGGTACGCAAGACCGGGACGGACTTTCGTGTCACGGAGATTCGTTTCGTGGACCCGCCGAAACCCTGACGCTCTACATTCCCTTACGAGAGCAGGTCGCGCAGGGCGGCGTCAACTTCCCCGAACCGGAACGGAAAGTTGTTCGCTTGCAAAACGGTCGGGGCGACACGCTGGCTGTAAAGCAGGGCGTCCGCGAATTCGCCGAGTGCCGCTTTGAGCGCGAACTCCGGCACGGGCAGGATCGCGGGCTTGCCGTAAAACGCCCCGATGGCATGCGCTAAATCGGTGCTCGTGACCGGGTTCGGCGCGACGGCGTTGAACACGCCGCGCACCGCGGTGTTCGTCGCCGCCCAGACAAGCATACCGACCAGATCGTGCAGGTGTACCCACGGGACCCACTGCTTGCCATCGCCGAGCGGACCGCCCAGACCCCATTTGTAGAGCGGGACGGGCGAACCCGGCGGACGCAGAATGCTTTGTAATGGTCCCCCGTTCCGCCCGAAGACGATGCCGATGCGCGGAATAGCTACCCGGACACCGGGCAACTCCGAAGCGCGGTTCGCCTCGCGCTCCCACGCGACGCACACTTCCGCCAAAAAATCGTCGCCCGGCGCGTCGGTTTCGGTGATAACGTCGTCCCCCCGACCACCGTAATACCCGACGGCGGAGGCGCAAACAAATACGCCGCCCGGCTGCGCGTCCACCAGCATGCGCGTGGTTTCCGTGCGCGATTCCAGAACGCGGGTTTTGTACTCCGGCGTCCACCGCTCCGCCGCGACCGATTCCCCGGCGAGATGAAAGACCGCATCGGCGGTGCGTACTTCGGTTTTCCACGCGTCGTCGCTACCGCCTTGCCAGTCGAGGCATCGAACCGACGGTCCGAGCACGGCGCGCGCCCGGACGACATCGCGGGTGAGCGCAACGACGCTGTGGTTCTCCTGGAGCAGACGAGCAGTTAAAACTCGTCCGATAAAGCCGGTGGCGCCGGTAATAACAGTTTTCATAGGACACGCAGTCTACCTGTAATCGTTGCGTTCTTTTGTTTTTCTTGTTTTTTGTCCTCCCGGACGGGGCCAACCTGACGTTGGATCGTTGTTACCTGCGGTGCTACCCGCTTCGTTACTGTTTCGTGGTTCGCGTTCGGTCCTTCCCCGCGAATCCGCCGTTCTCTCTTTCACACTCCGTGTGAAA
>JACMMA010000868.1 GCA_014379275.1 Armatimonadota bacterium
AGGCAGGGTTTTGACGACGCCACTGCGCGGGCATGTCACTCACCATGGTACGGATAGCTCCGATCGCACGCTTGCCGCCCCCCTGCATGGAGGCGGCGAAGGCGAGCAGATGGTAGTTGTGGGCTTTGTACACGCGGCAAAAATCCTGCATCTTCGCGATCGAAGAATACTTCCGGTCAGTGGCGATAGCCGCCTCGTTGGCGACCACGGCCTGTTGCCAGGTGCCCAGCCGGACGTCGATATGCGACGGCATATGCACCATATGCCCGAGCCCACGAGGAGGTTGCGCAGACGGGCGGTGGTGGCCTTCGCTTTCTGTGGGTTGGGTCCTGCTTCCACGGCATGAATATACAGGTGCAGTGCGAGTGGATGGCGCGGCGTGGTTTCCAAAACCGACTCCAACACCGAAAGGATTTCCGGCGTTTCGGGTCGGGGCACACCGTCTGACGCGTAAAGGTCCCAGGGGCGCAGGTCCATCAGGGATTCGGCGAATAGCGCGCCCGCATCCGGATCCCGCGGATATTGCTTCCAGACGGCACGCATCGCTGTCACGTAGCCCTCATCAAGGGACGACGGTTGTCGGGCTCGGGACTCGCGTAGCGCCCCCCGAGCGCATCAATCAGTGCCTTCTCCGGGGTGGTGCAATTCTGTGCGAGAGATGTAGCTTTCGTCAGGGCGTCCCAGGCAGTTTTGGCGCGGGCGGGCGGAACCATCGGGAAGTTGATGTGCGGACCGCAAGAGACTGCGATCCCCCAGTAAGCCATAGCACAGTCCGGATCGATCGCCGCTGCTTCGCGGAACGACCGGATTGTCTCGTCGTGGTTGAACGCGAAAAGGAAATTCAATCCCTGGTCGAAATATCGCTGAGCTTCCGGGCTTGATGTGGTGATTTTACGGGTGTGGCTTCCCAGTCCCGTAAAGCGAGCCGGACGATCCCCCGGGGCGTAGTGCACGGTCTTCGCTGGCGGCACCCCCGACATGGCACCACACGAGAGAAACACCGAAACGAGGGCCGCAGGGCAAAGTAACACTGTCCGTTTCATAATGAATATCCTCATGCACTCGTGAAATTACTCGGGCCATCCGCGTCTTAAAGATTGGCGCCTGTACATTCATATCTCATCATGGCGTCTATCTACTAAGTCATCACGCGGAGTGGTCGCCCTTTGCTTATGGACACCGAGGCGTAGCGCGACATAATTCTGTAGCACGATGTTGTGCCTCCCGAGGAAATATGTTCTGGAGGCGACGGACCGTATATCTAAAGATATACAACTCGCTATATCTATTTCTGTACCCTAAGCAATAACCTGAGCGATAGGAAGAACCCGGCCCTTGCCCCCTATAATGAACCGTTGTAAAGGTGCGAAGAAGCAATCATTTACACCTACTGAATGTGATTTTGGGAGGCAACCTCGAAAATGGACACTGCTCACGGTTGGAAACAGAAGATCAACAAAAATACGTACCTAAGCTTTTGTAGCAAGGCCGCACTCAGTGCCTCCATTGCTGTCTTACTTCTCACGGCCCCGCACGCAACAGCTTTCGCTCGGGCTCCCGACGCCAACGACAGCGTTCCGGCGGGCACGTATCAAATTCTTAGCGGCGACACCATCGCCATCGAAGTATTCGGCAAGCCTGAGTTAACGCGCACTGTCACCGTGGGAACAGACGGCAAGATTACCTACCCGTTCCTGGGCAACCTGAAAGCCGCCGGGCAGACGGTCACCGGGCTCGGAGAAACGCTACGAGTTGGCCTGGCGAAAGAGCTGAATAACCCACAAGTGACGGTCAGCATCATCAAGCGTCGCATAGCGCGTGTCGGCATCCTCGGCCCGGTGCGGCAGCCCGGGAAATTCATTCTGGAAGACGGGTGGCATGTTCTTGACCTGCTCGCGGAGGCAGGGGGGCTGATCGTGAACCGCCCGGAGTGGATGCAAACGACGCTGGTGCGCGCGTCGACCGGTACGTCTACCCCTGTTGATCTCGTGAAGCTTTTTGGCGCGGCGGATGCTTCGGAAAATCACTTATTGGAACCCGGAGACCTCCTGGTGGTGAAGGAAAAAGACGCCATCAAAACGCGGGTGCAGGTTCTGGGCGCGGTGGCGAAACCGGGGTTAGTCTCCGCACCGCCGGATGGGTCGATCGTCAGCGCCGTGCTAGAGGCAGGTGGTGTGGTTCCCCGAGCTAAACTCAGCGAAGCCGTGATCCGCCGCAACGGGGAAACAATACCGGTAGACCTGACCGGCCTCGGCACGGACGGGACATTTAAAGTGGTGGGTGGCAAACCGGCCCCCCTACTACAACCCGGCGACGCTTTGGTGATTCCTATGAACATTCTGTCGTACACGGTGATCGGGGCTGTGGCGACTCCGGGAATGCGCGAACTCCCCCCTGGGAAGAACATGACCGCTGTGGGTGCCTTGTTTCAAGCCGGCGGTGCTTTACCAGTCGGCGACCTGAAGAACGCTTCGATCGTACGGATGTCCGCCCAAGGCGAGCCAGTAATTGTTCCTATTAATTTGGACGAAGGCATCAAAAAGAACGGCAAGGAACCCGCGAAAAGCGGCGATACCCCCACCAAAAACGATAAGAATGTCGCGAAAAATGATGTAGTTCTCCTGCCGGGCGATGTGCTATACCTACCGACGAAAGGTCAGAAGAGGGGGAGCATGGCTGCTGTACGAGACGCCATGTCCTTCCTGCCCTTTGCGGGATTTTTCCTGCGCTAGCATCAGTCCGCCCTGTGGGACGCCCCGATGCTATCGCTGGGCGTCCCACAGGGCGGACTCTGATCCTTGAGTTGTCTACACAAAGGAAACTATTTCTTGATGTTGCCCCAAACCAACAATCGAAACTCCATCCCATATCGGGTATTGGAGGCGTTCTACCGACACCAGCGTCTCTTCTGGGTGGCTACAATTGGAATCACCAGCCTCGTAGCAATAGCTTTGTATATGCGGCCCCGCACCTTCGCGGCATCCGCGACGACACAGATCGTCACCGAACAGGAAGTCGCATCCGTTATGGGTCTCACACAACGGAGTTGGATCTCACCGGCGCGACAAAACGTCAGCCGATTTAACGACCTGCTTCGTGACGACGAACCGGGCGGCTTTTGGGACTCCGTCATACAAAGCGCGCGACTTAACCGCCCAATCAGTGTGGACCCTCGGGTGCGTGATGAGCGTTTTGCAACTTTGCGTAGCAAGCTTTCGGTATACGTAGACAGTTCCGACGTGTTCACAGTTTCTCTTGCCTGGGATAACCCGGGCGAGTGTGAACGGCTTCTGCGCGCGATGCAATCTGGCTACATCGAAGCAGCCGGTTCGTCCCGCCAGGCGCAATCCATCGCCACAGCAAACTTCCTCGAAACCCAGATCAATTCGTACCAGCAACGGATGCGCGTCGCAGAGCAAGCACTGATTGTGTACAAGCAAAAAAACTTCGGGCAACTCCCGGAAGCGCAGACTACCGAGATCCAACGGCTCGCTAACCTCAAAGCGGAGCGGGATTATCTGCGGATCTTCTCGCAGGACGCGGGCTTGCAACGCAAGGCGCTGGAAGAACGGCTTCAGCAAGTCAAGCCGACCAGTATTTTGGAAGAAACCGTCCGTAATAGCGCGAAATCGGAATCCGCTACGGCGACTGGCCTACGGGATATGGAACTGCGCCGAATGGCTCTCTTGGGTGATGGATGGTTACCGGATAGCGCTAGCGTCAGACAACTGGACGGACAGATACGTAGCATGCGAAATCGGCTCGATAAAGAGAAGCAGACCGAACGCTCCGCGGTGGCGAAGTCGCAACTTGAGAATCCTAACGTCGTGGAAACGACTACGCAGAGCAACCCCGAGTACACGAACCTGACGGAGCAACTCACGCAAGCAAGAATCGACCAGGATACGAATATGTCACGCCTCGCGCTGCTCAACAAGAACATCGCAGAGTACGAGAATCGAGTGCGGAAGTTGCCCGCCGCCGCCCGTGAACTGACCGACAAGACCCGCGACTACTCGATAATGAAAGAGCAGTACGAGGATCTGCTGAAGCGACGCGAACAAGCGCAAATTAAGGCGAGCCTCGAC
>JACMMA010000159.1 GCA_014379275.1 Armatimonadota bacterium
CGGCAAGCAATTGTCTGCGCTCGGCAGGTGGCTTGGCAAAGGGATCGAAAACATATTCCGCGCCATCGGGAAATTTTTCCGCTGGATATTCAACAAATTCCCGCAAAAGAAATGGCGCTGGGATGCGAAAAACCCGTTCGCGTCGCTCGGCAATGGCGTTCTGCTGACGCTGTATTTTCTGGCTACGGTCGCCGCGGTGGTCGGTGTCTACTTCCTGTCGCGCTATTTGTTCGACGTGTACGATGTGCGCACCGGTCGTAAACGGCGGTCGAGCGGACTGCTGGGCGGCGATCTGGACCTGTCCGAGGAAGGCATCACCGACCCGCTGGGCACCGCCCGTGAGCGAGCCGGGAAGGGCGACTATCGCTCGGCGATTCGCCTGACTTATATCGCGGCCCTGTGGAAACTGGGTGAGGGGGGAATCCTGACGCTGGAAAAGAACCGGACGAACTGGGAGTATCAGCGTGCCTTGCGCAAACAGTCGCCGCCCCTGCACGATGATTTGCTTCCCGCGACTCGTCTTTTCGACCGCGTCTGGTATGGCAAGCAGCCCGGAACGGAACGCGAGTTCGAAATGGTATCCGCGATCTACGACAAGTTGCCGACCGAAATCCGCCCGGGAAGCGCGGGTGGCCCCCCATCCCCCAATCCTGGGGGAGACAGAGGGGATACGGGAGAGGCGTCACGCTCGACTGAGGAACGTAGTTCCCCCGGCTTTCCCCCTCCGGCTCCCCCAGGACTGGGGGATGGGGGGCCACCCGCGCTTCTGGAGCCCTCCGCCGGGAAGGACAGTGAACCGAAATGAAACCGAAGATCGGCACGGACGCGATAGTTCTAGTCGTTTTCCTGATCCTCTTCGCGGTGGTGTCGCTGCAGATCGCCGGGCGCGACACGTCCGGTGATGAAGGGCCGCGCCCCCGCCGCTCGACATTCTCGCCGAAACCGGGCGGTTGGAAGGCGGCGTATCTGCTCCTCGAACAATCGGGTATCAAGACCCGCCGCTGGGAAAAGCCGCCCAGCACGTGGCCCGATTCCGTAAGCGCGGTCATCGCCGGTCAGGAAGTGCTCGCCGTGGAAGGTGGTGCTTACTGGACCGCGGATCAGGCCAAGGATGCGATGGGGTGGGTGGAACGCGGCGGAACACTCCTTTTGTTTGCGGCCGAGAACAACGCGGTCACGCAGGAGGTGGGAGTCTCACCGGACCTGCACAAAAACAAAGACAACGAAGTCCACCCGACGCAACCGGCGCCGTATCTCAATGGCGTCAGGGGCGTCGTGATCCCCGGTGCGGAGCGATTTCTGGCGCTCGGCAAAGACGCGACGGTTTTGCTCGCCGACGATAAGCCGGCTGTGGTCGCGGTCAAGCGCGGGTCGGGGCGGGTGCTACTCGTCTCCTCGCCCGCCGTGATCGATAACAGAACGCTTTCGAAAGCGGAGAACGCGCGCTTTCTGGTGCAAGCCGTTTCGGCGTTCCTGCAACCGGCGCGAAAAGACGGCGTGCTGTGGGATGAGTTTCATCAAGGTTACCAGGAAGAACGCTCCTTCTGGAACGCGATCGGGCAACCGGGGCAGTTTGCACTGCTCCAATTGGGGGTCCTGATCGCGCTCATTTCCTACACGATGGGGACGCGGTTCGGACTGCCCCGCCCCGCCCCGCCGCAGGACCGACTGTCTTCGGAATATGTGTCCTCCCTCGCCGACCTTTACCGCCGGGCGAAAGCCAGCGACGCCGCACTGGAGGGCGTTTACCTGTCGTTCTGGCGGGACCTTTGCCGCGCCGTCGGCATGCCACTGGATTCCGAGGCCGCCGAGGTAGCCCGCCTCGCCGCCGCTTCGCTCGGTTCCGACTCGTACGGCGCGAACGCGGGTGAGAAACGGGCGAAGCGCGAAACGAGGATCACGCGACTCTTACAGGAGTGCGAAACACGGATCGAAGCGGGCGCGAAAAAACTACCCGATAATGAACTGCTGACGCTTGCCCGCGCCATCGAAGACATGCGAAAGGAATTAGAACTTGGACGCGACGAGCGAAAAGATTAGTGTGCTTGATAGCCCTGTGAGCCCCGCCGCCCCCAATCCTGGGGGAGCCGGAGGGGACGTGGAGGTCGGTTCGGCGGTGCCACTTGCCGTCTCCGGTTCCCTCATGGCTCCCCCTGGATTGGGGGCGGCGGGGCTGTCCGGCATATCGTCAATCCCGGACCCGGCTACCTTTGTCTCCGAACTGGCGACGAAACTGAACCGCGAGGTACACAAGGCGATCCAGGGGCAGGAAGAGATTGTCACCGCCGCACTGGTTTGTCTGTTGACCGGGGGGCACGGCTTATTCGAAGGCGTGCCCGGCACGGCGAAGACGCTGCTGGTGCGCTCGATCGCCGCCGCCTGTAGCGCCGACTTCAAGCGGATCCAGTTCACGCCCGACCTGATGCCGAGCGACATCATCGGCACAAATATCTTCGACATGGGCTCTGGAACCTTCAATCTGAAGCGTGGTCCTGTGTTCGCCGAGATCGTGCTCGCCGACGAAATCAACCGTACCCCGCCGAAAACGCAAGCCGCGCTCCTGGAAGCGATGGAGGAACGGCGTGTTTCTGTGGACGGTATTTCCAACCAGTTGCCGCCGATCTTCACCGTGTTCGCCACGCAGAATCCGGTCGAGTACGAAGGAACATACCCGCTTCCCGAGGCCCAGTTGGACCGCTTCCTGCTCAAGATGGTCGTCCCGTACCCGTCCGAGGAGGCAGAGACGGCACTGCTGACGGCTTGGGACCGGGGTTTCAAAGCGTCCGACCTGGCGACAGCGGGTATCGAACCGGTGGCGTCCGTGGCCGACATCATCGCCGCCCGCGCCTGCCTCGTGCGGGTGACGATGGAAACTAAGATCATCACCTATATCACGCAGATCGTCCGTTCCACCCGCTCACACCGCCAGTTGACGCTCGGCGCATCGCCCCGTGCCGCCGTCGCGCTGTTGCAAGCCTCGAAAACGCTGGCGCTGATGCGCGGTCGGACGTTCGTGATCCCCGACGACATCAAGCAGATGGCGTTGCCGGTCCTCCGTCACCGCGTTCTGCTCAAAGCGGAAGCCGAAATCGAGGGGGTAGGTGCGGACCGCGTGCTGACGAGTCTGCTCGAATCGGTGGAAGTGCCGCGCTGATGACGGAACGGGAGAAGATGCTTGCGGGCGAGTTGTACCTCGCGTCTGATCCCGAACTGGTCGCCGGACGGCGTGACGCCCGGAGAAAAACCAGGGCATACAACGCGACCACGGAGGACGACGAGGCGGCGCGGGAAGTGTTGCTACGCGAAATGCTGGGTATGGTCGGAGAATCCGTGTATGTCGAGCCGCCGTTCCTTTGTGACTACGGCGCGAACATTTTCGCCGGGGACCGCCTGTACATCAATTTCGGTTGCGTCATCCTTGACTGCGCCGCGGTCCACTTCGGCGACGATGTAAAACTGGGTCCGTCAGTGCAGATATATACGGCGTATCATCCGCTCGACCCCGCGCTCCGCACGTCGGGTCCCGAGCTCGCCGCGCCGATTCGCATCGGGAACCGGGTCTGGATCGGGGGTGGGGCTATTCTCTGCCCCGGCGTGATCATCGGCGACGACAGCGTGATCGGCGCGGGGAGCGTGGTGACGCGGAGCATCCCGGCGGGCGTTGTGGCGGTCGGTAATCCCTGCCACGTCCTGCGCGAACTGCCGACCGACGGGAACGAACCTACCCGGTAACTGGTTTCTGCGGAACAGAAGTCGAGGATGAATCAATCGGTCTCCCGGCGGCGGCGAGCAAATCCCGTATCTCCGCGAGCAAGGTCTCCTCTGTGGTAGGGGCGGGCGCGGCAGTCGGTGCTGGATTCGGGTCTCGGCGTAGTCTATTGATCGCCTTCACCAGAAGGAATACCGCGAATGCGAGTATCAAAAATTGCAGCGCCGTGTTGAGGAAGGAACCGATAGCCATGACAGGGGCACCCGCCGCTTTGGCTTGCGCTAACGAATCGTATTTATCGAAGGTGGTCGGATCAAGGTTTACGAATTTGCTCGTTAAGTCCTTTGCGATTCCCCCCGTTGCCTTGCTTACTAAATACCCGACCGGCGGCATAATCAAGTCGTCGGTCAGCGAGGTGACGATTTTACCGAACGACGCACCGATAATCGCCCCGACCGCGAGGTCTATGGCGCTCCCTTTGATGGCAAACTCTTTGAACTCATCTATCAATCCCATTACGATTTTTTCTTTCCATTTGCACGTTTAACACTCGGCATGATAGCCAGAAAACGTCGCCAGTGTACCCGTTTTTTTGTTAAGCAGTCAAAGCCAGCGGACGACCGTATTTTCTTTGAGATGACGCAATCGCTGTACGATATCGAAGCAGAACATCGTGAACGTGGTTATCGCCGCCGTGCCGACCCGTTCTAGGATCCCGAACCCCCATCGCGCCCACGCGGCGGTAGTTTCCGACGCTTTGTAGAACGGCTGTTCCACGGGCGGGATGGTCACGGCGAAGATGACCAGCGCGAGAATCAGTGCGCTCCGTGCCGTGCGATATTCGACCCGGCGTTCCTCAATGAGGTTATGGAGTCGCGTTTCGGTAAGGATTTCGCCGCGCAGTGTTGCCTTGGCGGTGCGCGGGGGCAGGATTTGCAGTTCGGGTAGAAAATCGAGCCGGTCGATCCCGCGCCGGTCTGGCTCGCCCAGGGTCCGTTGCACGCTTCGCACGAAATCCTCGCAGGCTCGCTTGAGAATGGCAATGTCGTCGTTCTGCAAGCGCACCGTGATCCGCCCCGTACTGGGTGACTCCACGATCCCCCAGGTGTTTAGCGTTGCGTTGTGGATCGTGAACCAGAGCATCTCCGCGACCTCGTTCTGGTCCTGCGAGGCGACCTCCGACAGGATCATCTTGCGGCGTTCCGCAACCGCCGGGCTATCCTGGGGCAGATCGGACCACCAGCCGATCCGGGAAAGTCCTGCTTGTAGTTCATCGGGCGTCAGGTCGGTGGTACAAATAATAATGGCTCGCATAGTTTGGAAAAAATCGTCTGAATCTTAACGGGTGATGACGTAGCGGATGATCATCAGGATACTGCCGATGATCGTACCAAAAAGCAACAGGGCAACAATCTTTCGTCCGGTTGTCCATTGATACACGCCGCCGTCGGGGCGTGTTCGTCCGGGCGCGTAGGTGTCAATAGCGTCCCAGAGGGCACCGGCGATGGCAGGCGTCAGGTTATTGACCGGGAGTTGCGCGACGGGCCCAGGCACCCCCGGTTTCGGTTCTGGCGCGCGGTAGATAATGACCGCCCAGCGCATGCCCGGCTCAAACTGTGCCTCCAGGACACTGTCCCAGAAAACACGGATCTCCTGCGGACCGCGCCGCGCTTCGGTGATGGCAGTTTCGAGAGCATACCCGAATACGCCCGTGAAGAAGCAGACAACGCTAACCCAGCGTACGACGTCCTCGGCGATCGGATTATTTTGTACCTGATTTGCTGCCAGCAGAAGCAAAAACCAGGCAACATACCCGATGCATCCTACTTTCCCGAGCCATAGAACCGGGGTAACACCGACACCGACCAGAGTGAACCCGTCCGCATCCAGCGCCATAATCCCTTTTCGAAACCGGGACCGCCCGGCGACAGCCACTCCGCGTACGGCACGTACCGGGCGGACAGGGCGCACAATAGTCGCATCCACGGGAATTGTTTCGGCGAACACGCGCCACGGATTTTGCGGCTCCGGTACCGGTGGCGGGGCGGGGGGGCGCGGCGCACCGAGCCGAATCGGCAAAAACGGTTTTTTCGCGGCATATTTTTCCCGTTCCCGTGCTTTGTCGCGCACGGAATCCCCTCGCAGGGGGCGGGGGGGAATATAGTCTGGGGCCGTTTCCACGGAAGGACGATTCGCCGTGTAAAGGCACGTTTCCTGTTTAGCCGTTCGCACCTGTGATAATCGCTAGCCTCCAGGGCGTTTCCGGGTAGGGTTCGACATGTTGAACAGCCCCCCATCCCCGCCATCGCCTGTGTGCTGCTTCGCGATTGATTAGACTCGTGATACAACCAAACGATGACACGAAACACTTTCTTTGTGACCGGGGCCGTTATGGGAGTACCACGATAAGTGCGGGTTCTGTTTGTCGCCTCGGAGCAAGAAGGATCCGCGACATTTCGTTACCGGAGCGAAAACCTGGCGCGCTGTTTGCGGCGCTCGGGACACATTGCAAATGTTGTTTATGTCGGGCAGTCGCGGGTCCGGGTGGACGCGGATGTCGTGGTTTTGCACCGGGTTTGCGCGGTACCGGAGGGTCTCGCCTTCGCCCGAGCCGCCCGTGAAATCGGTGCGATGCTGGTTTACAGCACCGATGACACGGTTTATGATGCCCAGTCGTTTCCCGACTACGGCGAACCGTGGGGAACAATCCGCGCCTACGCGCCGCGCCACGCGGAGATGCTCGCCGAAGCGGACGCCGTTCTGGCGTCCACGGATTATTTAGCGCGGGACATCTCGCGCATGTTCGGGCCGGAAAAACCGACATTCACGGTGCGAAACTTCCTGTCCGAGGAACTCCTGCGGCTCTCCGAGACTGCGGGACGGCAACAACGCGGGAAAGATAAAGGCGTCGTCACTTTCGGTTATATGTCCGGCTCGGCGACGCACAACGTGGATATTTCGGTTGCCACACCCGCACTTTATGAGATCCTCCTTTCACGGGAAAAGGTGCGCCTTCTTCTTGTCGGTCCGTTGCTCGTGGACAGCGCGCTGGGGAACTTCGAGCGGTTCGGGAAGGTGGTCCGTGCCCCGTTCGTATCATGGCAAAAGCTACCCGAGATCATCGCCGCCACGGATGTCAATCTGTCACCGCTGAATTTGAACCACCGGTTTGTCCGTGGCAAGTCGGAGATCAAGTTTCTGGAAGCCGCTGCCGCCGGGGTGCCGACCATCGCGACCGCCACGGAAGGCTTTACGGAAGCGGTCCCCCCCGACGCCATTGCCTATTCCCGCGATGCCGCCGATGGATACGGCACGAACGATAATCTAGACTGGTTCAGCAACCTGGAACGGCTACTCGATCCCGACGCGCGCCGCGACCTTGCCGAACGCGCGTATCTGCATACGCTGACGCACGGCACGGAGGAAGCGCAATCCGCCCATGTCGGCGCGACATTTGAGCGAATCGCCGCTCTGCCGCGTAAAGGACGCGGGGACACAACACAAAACACCGGGCGGGTCTGGGTGAACTTCCCGTTTGCGCCGCCGAAATATCTGGCGAAAGCGATTCTTCGCGCAACAAAACGGTGATCGTTTCGTTATTTGAGATACAGAGAAACGATACCTGTCCAGAGGCGGTACCCTTCCGAAGTCATGTGTAACTTGTCGGGACCATAAAGTTCCGGGCGCGGCATGCCATCCGTTCCTAGCATGGGCGAGTGGATGTCAATAAATCCCATATTCGGCTGGGTGCCGATCCAGTCAGAAATGGCTTTATTGGCGATGACGATCCGCTCCTCAAACTTCCAGCGCGCCGGACTCGGCTTGATCGCGAGAAATAAGATTCTCGTATCCGGAAGCACGGAGTGTATTTTTCGGGCGAACGTTTGAAAATCTCCGGCCACCTGTTCGTTCGTGTGTCCCGCCGCGATATCGTTGTCGCCCGCGTAAAAAACAACGGTGCGTGGGCTGTAGGGCAGGATGACCCGGCCCGCATAATACACCGAGTCCTGGATCTCCGAACCCCCGAAACCGCGGTTGATCACGGGCAGTGCAGGAAAGTCCGTGGCTAGCGTTCGCCATCCCACGATAGACGAGGAACCGACAAACACAATGCCCCCGGGTTGCGGGGCGCTTCCAGTGCGATCCTTCTCTTCAAAGCTGACTATCGATTTCTCCCACAGAATGGTCCGTTCGGGGTAGGAATTTGTCGGCTTCCTCATGATATTGCCCGGAACAACGGGCTTGGTCTGTACTGGAGTGATCTGTGCACGCACGGTGTTCGCTCCCAGCAATAATATGATTATAGACAGCAATACCGAAGAAGAATTCTGTATGTTCATAATCTTTATACGTTTATACCCCGGTTATTGTGAACGCAGGGGATACTGTGATCCGCAGGCATCCTTTTGGCATTGGCGATAGGGAGAGGCAAGCAGGAGGTTGGCGTTTGTTGCTCGAATATAATCCCCAACGTTTAGCGCGGCACTATTCTACTCGACCGCGCCCGGTCTGTTTCAATTCTACTTTTCCCGTCCCGTCTGCAAGAAAGGAACCGCTTCGTGTTGTTGAAGCCTATTTCAATTCGTGCCGGTGCATTCACCGTGGCTACCGCATTATCATTTTCTATCGTTCCGCCCGTCCTGTCCGCCCCGGTTCTGACGACTATCCTGGACACCTACGACGGCAACGCGTTCGCGCCCGCCCCGAATACGTTCGCGATCACCAATGCCCGCATCGTCCCGGTTTCCGGCGCCGTAATCGAGCGGGGGACTGTAGTCCTTCGTGACGGTCTGATTGCCGCCGTCGGTGCTTCCGTCACTGCGCCGAAGGACGCCCAGGTCATTGACGGTAGCGGCTTGACCGTTTACCCGGCACTCGTCGACGCATACACGCATGACAGCATGCCCCTATCGAGCGAATATGCCGCCCCGACACGAGGCGCTTTTTACCCGGTGACGACGGTTCGCGCCGAAATCGAAGCCGCCTCGCTGTTGAAGCCGGACGCGACTATCTGGGCGAACCGGCGTAAAAGCGGGTTCGGGGCAGCGCTCGTCGCGCCCGGAGTCGGGCTGATCGCGGGAACGTCGGCGTTCGTGTCGCTGGCGCCGGAAACGCC
>JACMMA010000869.1 GCA_014379275.1 Armatimonadota bacterium
CCGCCGCTGGAGGTGTCGCCTGCCCTTCCCGGATCAGAAGCGCGGAAAAGGCATGTAGAAGCAGACTTTGCTCTTCGAGCGGATTTGCGCCCTGTTCCCGCGCGGTGTGTGCGGCGAGTAGCCGCGTGAACGGCTTCCCATGAAAGACGCTTTCCCGAAAGAATGGCTCCGCCGTGGCGTGGGCGTGGCGCCCCGTCAGTTCATTTCGCATCTGTTGCAAGTAGGCGACAGGCAGGTAGATCAGACGGAAATCCGTCTCATAGGGGCGGGACTCTAAATCGCGGGAGGAGTGCGTCTCGCCGGGATGCACGATGCTGAGGCTACGCTCGGGGATCGGCACATTCGCGCCTCGGTAGCGATTTTCTCCCGGAAAATTGAGCGAAAGGCAGAACTGATACTCGTCGTGCGTGTGGGGCGGCGTGGCACCGGGGGGACCCGCCGCGTACCGGTAACTTTCCAGCAACAGGTCGCCCGAAGACCAGGCGCGGATCGAAACAGACTTATCCTGCGGTTCCATTAAGCCTCCTTCTTTGCTTACGAGCTTATTGTACCCGCGCGGCATCCAGAAAACGGCAAACCTGCCCGCCATTCGCTTCTGGCACACCCTCGGAGCGGGGAACCGAACTTCGCGCGGACTACTCAGTCGCTCCGCCAACGTTCGGCTTCGCACCAGTGCCCGTTGCAGGAAGCCGATCGCCGTACCACGGCAGGATATAACCGAGCGGTACGAGCGCGTATAGCACGATGCACAGCCTCGGTTGTACGAACGAGACGAGCATGGCGGCGATATACAGCAGCGGCGCGATCAGAATCCGCTTCGTGATCGCCCGGCGGTGTTGCGCCGGGAAATCGGGGGCGAGCAGACGGTTGCCCCGGGACGCGTACCGCCACGCGATATACAGGGCCATCCCGGTGACGACCAGCGTCGTGCCGTACACCAGCGACGACGTCCGAAAGCCGGTGAACGTGCCGAGAAGCGACGCGGGGAACGGGATGAACGCGACGCAGAGCAAAAACAGGTTGTTTAGCCACAGAAAGGCACGGTCCACCTGCCGCAAGAGCCGCAGCAACGTATGGTGTGCGACCCAGTAAACCCCGATGACAAGAAAAGATTGAACATAGGCGGCGAAGCGGGGCCATAACGCACCGATGGACTGGGCAAGCTCGGCGTCGGAGGTGATTCGCCACGCGGACGGCGACTTGATATCGAGCACGAGCAGCGTTATCGCGATCGCAAACACGCCGTCACTGAATGCATTCACGCGGTCTGTGGTCATGAGTGGGCGGGTGTCAGGGATCGTTTATCAGATGTCGAAGCAGTGGGCATCCTGTCAAAAACCGCTTCCTACATAACACCTTATCCCCGACGCCTATTTTCCTTTCGCCGGGGACCAGACCGGATTTGTGTTTTTGCCCTGTCCTTTGGTCAGATTCAGCGGAACATTCGCCGCGCCCGGTTCGGTGCTGGTGGTGTACACATCCACGCCGGATACGAACGCGATCCGGGTGCCGTCGGGGGAAAATGCCGGCTCGGATGCGGCTATATTTGCCACCGGACCGCCCTTTGGCGAGCCATCCAGCGGGACCACGAACACCCCCGGGTACTCGGTGTTCGTACTGGTGATCGCCGCCCGGGTGCCGTCGGCGGAGATTGCCAGCCCATTCGGCAAGAACGGTACCGGGGTTAACGGCTCCACGACGAACTGCGCGTTTATCTTCAAAACCACGCTGGTGTCACTGGGCGAATATTGCGGGAGTTTGGGGGCGGTAAATGCGGGATTGGCGTTCATCTCCTGGATGGTCTGCGGCGTCATTATCCCCAGCGGCTGTGCGAACGGTTCCCCACCGCAGATGACGGCGACGAGTTCACCGGTGCCCGTCGTGCGAAACAGGACCTTTTCGCCCATGCCGAACGCCGCGACGGTGCTTTCTCCCGGGATGAAAGCGATCAGTGCTTCGCCCTGCTCCTGCTTCACGGCGGCGTAGAACTGCTTGCCATCCGGCGAAACCGCGAAGCGCGATATGCCGCCCGCACCGAACAGATCGGCGAGTGCCTTGCGTTTCTGCTCGGCGGTCGGGAAAATGGCGTCCGTGTCGGCGGTTTTCGGGGTTAGTTTCGCGATCCTCCCCCCGTCCAGGAAGTAAATGTCGCCTTCCGCACCCCATTCCGGTTGTTCTTTGGTGGTGGAAGAGTTCGTGCGCACTGCCACGGTCGCCCCCGGTACGGCATTCATGATGTAGAGTTGCCGAACCACACCGCTACGGTCGGAGGTCAGGGTCAGCGTCTCGCCGTTCGCGGACCAGGCGGGTTCCGCGTCCGCGCCTTTACCGCCCTTGGTCAGCGCGACGGTATTCGCGCCGGTCGCGCCGTCTGACATATAAATGTCGCCGTCCCGAACGAACACGATCTTGCCCGCCGTGGACGGTATCTGATCGATGAGCGCGATTTTCCCACCGTTGCGTTGCCAGGCGAACAAGCCGGTGGCGGTGAGGATAGCAGCGAGGGCGAGGAGGAAGTTTCGCGGCGTGAATAATTTAGGACGCATACCATGCAGGATAAGACGGCGATGCGCCAATGTCAAGGTGACAAAGCCATTTTCGCTATGTTATAATTTGTGGCGAATCGTGTTTCCGCGAAACGCGATTGTGTTCGCCGATCGATCCCGTTAAGTCACGCGAAAATGGGGGTGCTCCTACACGATGACGCGATATGTTGCTCCTGCCTGGGTACGATTC
>JACMMA010000870.1 GCA_014379275.1 Armatimonadota bacterium
CATGCCCGGTGCGTAGGAGTTGACCGTGATGTCCCACGGTCCCAACTCCCCGGCGAGGACGCGAGAGAAATAATGAACCCCGGCTTTTGTGGAAGCGTATGCGCCGCCCCCGAGGGAAGGCACGATAGCGGCGAACGACGCGGCGTTGAGGATGCGTCCGCCCCGCTGTCGCTTCATGGCCGGGATGACAGCGCGGCACATCAGGAAAGTCCCCTTGAGGTTGATGTCCTGACTGGTATCCCAGCTCTCTTCGGTCATCGTCTCGACCGGTCCTTCGAGCGCCACCCCGGCATTGTTCACCAGAATGTCGAGCCGCCCGTACGCGCCGACCACATCGTTCACCAGCGCCTGGATCGCGGATGCATCGCGAACGTCCACGTCCCGCGCCATCCCCTCCCAGCCGTTCGCCGCGAACGCGGCGGTCAGGTCGTCGATCAACTCCCGCCGCACGTCGGTCGTCACCACACGGACGCCCTCCCGCGCCAGCGTCTCCGCGATCTCACGCCCGATGCCCCGCCCGCCCCCGGTAACAATAGCAACCTTGCCCGCCAGATCAATCAGCATCCGTCCTTGTCCCCCGCACGCATGGTACCGCACGACGCCTCACAGAGCCGGGAGTTTCGTGACTGCCCCCTGTTTCGTCGCGGCAAGTGTCCCACCCGGCACTCCCGCGACACGTCCAGTCACGCATCGTGTGCGTTGTCGGCGTCATCTTTCTATCCCTCTGGCGTACTCCGGCTCGAAACACTCCCGCCACACCTGCCGCAGCAGTGGCGTCACCGCGAAGACGTTTTTCGGATCGTCTTCCTCCAAAAGACACCAGTATTCGACGGTGTGAAAATGGAGCGCGCAGTCTTTCCGCAAAACCCTGATCACCCGCGTTACCAATTCCAGTGCCCCGCCCGGATCGCCCACGCTCAGAAGATCGTCGAGAGAAGCGACGATAAGCCGCATCAACGCGAACCGTTCTTCGATGTCCAGCCTCCCGGTTTCATACAGGGCGCAGAACTCACCCAGCCGCGACGCATCGGCGAGTTCGACATCCCAATCCTGCATACCTTGCGTGAAGGGTAGATGTAGTATCGTGTTTAGCCGCTCCAGTGCCGCGCGAGATCCGAAGCGAGGGGCGATGGATTCGCCAAAACCTTCCGGTTCGTTTTCTAAAGAGTACATATCAGAACAGGATATGGCCAGGGAATGGCGCTCGTGCCGGATCGCCGATTCGCTCACCCGTTACAATTAGTCATGAAGACGCGCCCCTTAGCGTCATAGTACACGTCCACGTAGATACCCGCCCACCACTCGTACCGTACCACGCAATAACCAGGGTATTTCGTCGCGTAGTAGGAGTCGTATCCCGGTGTGCCATCGGAATAAAGCAGCCGGGGCGTCCAGTCGGGGATCTCTCGCTCCACGTCCCGCCGCGTCAGACCGGGATATAACCGGTGGTAGGCGACGTCGTCCGAGATGCTCTCCCAGTTGAACGCCCAGACACCGAACAAAACGAACGCCAGGGCGACGAAGGCGAAGGTGACGGCGGCGATAAATCGGGTAATGCGGTTGAGTTTCGACATAAGGTCTTTTTTCCGACCATAGGGTATCAGATGGCTCGTTGCTTTCGGACGACGAATCTGCTCATCGGCGACCGTTACCAATCCTTCTCTCGTCCGAAGGACGTCTGGCGAAGCCACATAGCCCGCAGTTTCAACGGACGGGAAGCGAGGCGTAGTAGGAGAATCAAACAACACCAGATGACTGCAAGACCCGCCGAATTTAATCCCCTCTTAACATAATTCCAGTACAATCGTCCAAAACAAGTCAGAGGTGATGCCTCCGCACCAGGCGACGCTCGCATACCGGCGGACCCCGTTGTTCGCACACAAGCCCATCCGCATTCAAATGTCCGGGTCGAAACCCGCAACAACAATAATACCTAACAAATATCCCTTGCCTCTACCGGAGACCCACATGCCCCTGAGACGCGCTCCTATTCTGCTTCTTACACTTCTCGTCTGTCTCGCGTTTTTACCGCAGGCAGACTTCTCTCCTGTATTCCTCGCCCCGCGTGCCGCTCACGCTCAAGCATCCGCCACCACAAAGTCGGATGCGTCCCCGCCGCAGTCACCATCGGGTCCGGCCAAAAAGGACGGTGAGGAGAAAGACAGCAAGAAAACATCGCCCTTCACGCTCGTGATGGGGTTGATTGCCGGGCTTGCGCTCTTTTTGTTCGGCGTGGAGCAGATGGCGCGGGGCTTTCAAGCGGTCGCGGGCGACAATATCAAGGCGTGGTTGGAGCGGTTTACCAAGAACCGGTTCGCCGCCGTCGGCACGGGCGCGGTCGCGACCACCTTGCTCGACTCGTCGTCCGTC
>JACMMA010000871.1 GCA_014379275.1 Armatimonadota bacterium
AAACGCGGCCCTACGTGCTGTGGAAGTCGGTGGAAGGGTGGTCTCGTCACGTCGCTATAGTGATGAGGAAGTCTCCGAGGCTGGTAAGTCCGCACAAATGGGAACACATTCCCTGGCGACGTACGGTACGGGACACCGACCGGGCATTGGTACAGGCGGTCTGGGGACAAGCGTCCGGAAAAGGAGTGGGTACGGTGCCGGATGACCCGTTCGCCGCAGAGCCGGATATGCCGCTTCATCGCCGCGATTTACCGGACGGCAGCATGCTCTGGTATAGTGTCGGCGATAACGGGACGGATGACGGCGGCGATGAATCGAAAGACCGGGTGTTGAAAGTATTACCAGTAAAGACGGTTCCCTGACGCCGCGCCGACGTTTCGCTTGCCGGGAAAAGCGGCAACGTGGCTGGGCTTGAACCGGCGTTCAGTCGGTTAAGAGCGACCGCGCTACCGCGCAGCTATCCCGAAGTCGTCACACATGATTAAGCCCGGGAGGTGCGCGTTTCCCCATGTCACGAGGAAATCCGCCTTCGCCAAACTGTGCGGCGAAAGTGATTCGTTGAAACTGGTATCGAAAACAATTCTCCAAAAAGGAGGGATGTTTCTTTGTGCCACACACTACCGAGAGGGGGCGTTTTCGCCGCTCCGATGGTCTCGCCTATGAAAAGAATCACAATCATTGTCTCGCTCGTCGGATGTGCCTTGCTCGCACCGACAATCGCCGCCGCGCAAACGGGGACCGGTCCGCGCTGGGAAACCCGCGACGCGGATAAGGGGGTTCGCCAGCTCTCCGACACGGTACGACTGCGTGTCGGCAAGGACGCCGCAAACCGGAAGCGCGCCGAGGGGGTGTACTTCGCGGTGCGAGTGACCCGTACGAACGAAACCTTCGTTTGCGACACCCTGCCCTACACGTTCGTCTGGGACACGACGAAAGTCGCGGAAGGCTGGCACTGGCTAGGCGTCGTCATGATCGACACCAATGGCGACGGTTCCGAAAAGGTGGTGGACTCGCTCAAAGTGTATGTCCGCAATAACAGAGAGACCCCGATTCCTTCGTTCGCGCCCCCCGCCCCCAATCCTGGGGGAGCCGGAGATGGGGAGAGCCGGACACCAGTCGGGCGTACCACCCCGGCATCCCTTCCGATTCGCGGGATCGCGGAACGGGACGTTCCGGCTGACACCGTTTCCGGGGCGAACCCGGGAAGAGCGACTGCCAAACCGCTCGCCTCGCGCCGCCGGGGGCGGGCTCGTGCGCCGCGCGTGCTGTCGTTGCCGGAAACCGTGACCCCGGAACCCGTTCCGGCGACGGTCGGCGTGTCGCTTGCGCCGCTTTCCGTGCCACGTGTCTCTGCCCTGTACAAGAGTGATCGGCTCGTCTATCTCGGCCTACCCGACGGCGGTGTCGCGGTTTGGGACGAGGCGGCGAAACAGGGAAGCGTGGTCCGGGTGCCCGGCGTGTCCGGTCCGGTCCGTGCCCTTGCCGCAGGGCACGGCACTATCTACTGGACGGCGGGCGCGTCGGATAAGGTTTATGCCCTGCACACTAAGGATAAAAGGGTTACCTTCTTTGACGCCGCAGAGCGTTCCGAGGTAATCGTTGGCGGAGAAGGAGGCACGGGCGAGGAAGCGGTACCAGTGCCCACACCCCCCGACTCGGCCCCGTGGATCGAGCGGTTGGCGGTTTTCGGGAAGCGCGTCATGCTGATGGGAACATCCGCCACACGCATCTGGGACGGCGAGTCGGGTCTCAAATCACTCGCCGATATGTTGCCCGCCGAAGTCGCGCAGACATACTCGGACGCCCTTGTGCAGTGTTACGTCGGGGCGAGCACGAACACC